>JABJAL010000102.1 GCA_018669005.1 Nitrospinaceae bacterium | reverse complement strand
TTGGGATTTTTCTGGATGAAGAAGAGCAACAGTTCTCGTGCCATGCGATAGTTCCCCTTCCGAAACAGCACCAGGGCACTCCAAAACTTTACGATGGGTATCGAATCGTTTTTGGGATATTTCTTCAGATACTGATCAAAAGACTCGCCCGCCTCGACAAGCCGATTTCGGCGAAAGAGAAGCTTTCCCTTTTCAAGCAAAGCCTCCCCAGCAACGGCACCGCCTGCGAATTCCTTCTCGACGAGTTCAAATGCCTTAAGCGCCCCGACGTAGTCGCCAAGGTTAAACCTCGCCTCCCCCGCCCGTGCGAGGGCCTCTGCCGCCAGCGGACCAAGGGGCTTTGCGGCAAACACCCGATCAAAAAGGGCTGCCGCCTGCCGCCATTCAAGTTTCCTGTAATGAATCCATGCCAATCCTGCCTGGGCGCGATACCATTGCCCCTCATTTTTTGTGACCCTCCCAAAAGCCTGCCGAGCCTGCTTAAGGTTTCCAGCCTCAAAGGCTGCCTCGCCGTACCACAAGGCCGCCTCAGAATCTGCCCTACCATCCGAGACAGCAGATGCATGGAATGCCCAATGCCGTAAAACCGTCTGGGCGCCCTCAAAATCCTTGAGTCGGAATGCGGCAAAAGCCGTGGCCATGGCCGCCGATCGCGCCGCCTGACTCTCGGCAAGATGCGCAGGTCCTCCAATGGGGGGACTCTCCGCTCCGGTGCGAAGAACGCCATATGCCGCCCGAATCTTATCCAGGTGATATAGACTCAATCCCTCAATAATACGCCCAAGGCGATAAATTTGGCCTAACGCATGTTTATCGCTGACGGATGCGGCCAGCTTTTGGGCAAGGTTGAATTTGCGTTTTTTGAACAGCGCCCAGGCCATCTGTAATTGAAGCGGCCCGATGTGCTCGCTGGTGGAATATTTCTTGATGAATTTATTAAGTGCGCGACGGGCCTTTTCGCCTCCTCCTTCGATACGCACAGCCAAACGCCCTACTTTTGCGGAAAAAACTTGTGGGTGATTGGGGTGGCGCTTTAGAAATTGAGCGAAAACGAGGCCAGCCTTTTTTGTTTTACCCAGGAACAAATGCGACCAACCCAAGCCGTTAAGGGCCTCACCCTCCACCCCAGCACCCTTTTTATTCGGAGCGCGGATGGGTTCAAAATTAGAATAAACATTTCGCGCCTTTTCATATTCACCCGCCGCAAAGTAAAGATGTCCCGCCGACACTTGCACCCGAGGAGAATTCCTCCTCCCGCCCGACAACAATTTCGACAAAATATCCAGCGCTTTTCCCTGCTCAGATTTGCGTATAGAAACCCAGGCTTCCAAAAAACGAGCTTCCTCATAGGCAAAATCACCAGCCTTCCAGCTTCCATCCACGAGCCACTTCAAACACTCATTAAGCGCACCCTCGCGGCAGTCTCTCGCAGCGAGGGCATAGCGAGCGGCATAACGATACGATTCGGCGGCCCCGGCACCTGCTGTCAACAGAGCTAGGCGCATATTTCGGGCCTCTCCAAAACGCCCAAGCCTAATGAGCGACTCGGCCGCCCAATACTGAGCCGCCGCCTTGAGGCGAGCAGAATCCGTGGATTCCATGGATTGCTTGAAAAATGAAAGCGCCTCCACTGGGGAGTTTTTCTTCAAATAGGCAAGGCCACTTTCGAAAATTTTATCTTCATCACCAAAGAAACGTGAAAAGCTGCTCCCAACATCCGTTAATGCGAGATCAGGTTTACGTTCCAGAGGAAAGGGCCTCGAAAGCGGATTAATGCGCGGCATTTCAATGTGCGGGAAAATTCTCGGAATTCGGACTCCGAGTTGAAGTGGAGGGATTGGGCGAACGCGTTGCGCTACAATTCTTCCAATGTCAGGAGACTCGACAACAATCTCGGGTAGCGAGAGCGAGAGTTGCCGCTCGCCGGTGGCGGCTTGCACCACGCTTGCCCAAACAGGCAAGAGCACAAAAAAAAGCGCAAAAATAACGACGCCCTGCAGGGCAACCCTGAATCGACCAAACAACCTGAGAGTCATCGACCGAATACGCATCTTTGTCTACCTGAAAAGAGGCACCCGCTTCTTCAATTTTTCCTCGCGCCGGGATACCGACGCCAGATAAGCCTCAAGCTTTTGAACACGAGCCGCCGCTTGCCGTGCCTCTCTAGCCACTCCCCCCCCGGCCACACTTGTGGAAAGTTTAGAGATACGCGAATAAATCTTCAGCGCCACACGCCATCCACCCCTTCGCTCATACAAACCTGCCGCACGCCATGCCGCTGTTCTGCGCCACTTCGATTGAGACAAGTCCTGTGAAGCCAGCTTCTCGTAGGAGGCAAGAGCCTCATCTAGCGCCCCTCGCCTTTCTGCATCAAGTGCGAGTTGAAAACGAGCGGGCTCTGATATCGAGGGTTGGGGCGAGCCCAAGGCAATTCGATAGGCAAGGAGCGCCGCTTTTCGATTATTCTCACCTTCCATAAGGAAACCAAGACGAAGCGCCGCCCCGGGCGCATGCTCATGGGACGGAAAATCAGCGAGAAACGACTCATAGGCCTCGGCCGCTTTCTCAAGATTGCCGCCGCGCTCCAGAACCGCCGCCAACTGATACGCGACTTCGGCATCCTGAGGAATCAGTTCCCTTATTTTTTCAAGAGATTTCACCGCCTCCACGTATGCCTCCTCTTTAAGCAAACACGAGGCTATCGTCCGCAACAAAGAAATCCGAGAACCCTGATCGGTGGCTAAGTCTAGTGCGCGCCTGGCGACTTGAATAGCCCGGGGACATTCACCTGTCTGAAATAGGGCTGTAGACCAAAGAGCGAGTCCCTCCCCCGGTTCGGAGGGAGAAAGCGCCATCCAATTCCCAAGCGCCTTATCAGCCTCATTCCATGCACCAGCCCGCGCCGCATCACGCGCAAGGAGCAGCCAAATTTTTTTCCTCATGGTGGCATCAGCTTTTTTATCCCGCGCAATTACAATAAGCGTTTTACGGCTCTCATCGATTTCACCCATCTCCCGAAGAAGGCGACCGACATTGAGGCGCGCCTCCCTTTGAATTTCCTCAGGCAAAATCGGGATCGCCTCTTTGAGCCGTTGAAGCGACTCCGCCTTATTGCCGCGTGCCTCCGAAATAGCTGCAAGCCGAACTCGGGCGCGCGCAGCCAGATCTGGCCGCCTGCCGAGAACAAGAACTTTTCCGAAATAAAGTTCGGCCTCCTCATACCTTTTCGCCAAAAAAGCGCACTCGGCCTGAAGGGATGCCACCTCGCCGCGGCCTTTGTCTGGCACCAATTTGCGGGGAACGGCCTTGATGAGCTTAAGTGCGGAGGGGCAATTTCCTTGCCTGAAGAAAATATCCGCGCCCCGTAGCGCCCCCTGATAAAGATCGCTCCTGAGCGCCACGTTTGAATTCTTATCAAAGTCATCGATACGGGCAAGTAATTTTTGGTATCGAACCGCCGCCTCGGTGGGACGACCCATTTCCTCTAAAATGCTGGCCACCCGGAGTCCTGCAACGGCGCCGCGTGACAACTTTCCAGATGATTTCGCAACCTCTTCAAACTGAGTGAGCGCCGTCTCTATCATCCCAGCGGCCTCAAGGCAGTTCGCGTACACCAAACGCTCGACCGGGGAGAGTTTCCCCCCACGCCTCAGCACACCGCTCGCGAAATGGAGCGCCTCCCGGTTTTTTTCTCCGCAAGCGCCAGAGCGATTCACGCTCTCCACAAACCTTCCAAGGGCACCGGCGCCGCCCCATTTTTCTTTAATCAACCTCCGGTAGACACTAGCGGCACGCTCATAATTCTTCGCGCTCCACCAAGATTCGGCGGCGCCTCGCTCCCCAATTCGGCGCTGCTCGGCAGTAACCTTAAGGGACAAGGCCTTTTCATATGCCCTGGCGGCAGCTTTGTATTTTTTTTGCCCATAGAGACTCGCCGCTATCGTGAGACGAACATCAGGATTTGCCGCCTCTTTGCGGCTCCGCCTCGACGCATTATTTAAGGTGGAAACGGCATCTTCATATTTCCCTAATTTGAACTGGATAAGCCCCAACCGGCGGCGGATAGCCGGGGCATTCTTGTATTTGGGGAATCGATTGAGCGAATTAATGTAGGCTTTTACCGCCTCATCCAACCTCGATAGACGATCCAGCGAACGAGCACGCTCATAGACAGCGGATTTCACACGGGGGTCCCGGGGCGCGAGTTCGATGAATTCGCCCAGCGCCGCCGTGGCCTTATCCCAACTCTTCTCTTTAAGTCTCAACAAGGCCTCTCGGTAGGCCGACTCCGCCCGAAAAGGACCCTTTGAGACCTTGCTATATTCCTCGGCAGCATTAGCCAATTTGCCAGCCTTTTCATAAAGCTCGGCCAGATGAAAACGTATCTTGTCCGCACGGCTATCTCCGGGATGCCGAGCAAGAAAATCGATGTGAGCCAGGCGCGCATCCTTATATCTTTCGCTGAGGCGCAAGGCCTCGGCAAGATAATACCTGACGTTCGCTGCCTTGGGTCCATCGGGTTTAAATCGAAGATAACGCGCCAACGAATCGGCCGCCGGATCGTAGAAACCATCCTGGTAGGCTTTGAGGCCAAAAAGAAGTATGTCATCGGGTTTATCGCGCCCCTGGGCATTGGCTGCGGGCTCAAGGAAAGGCGCTGCCAACAAAAGCCACAGGAGGCATATCACAAAGTATTTGCAGCGCAATTTCATGATTCCCCTAAAAACCATAATCAATCACCCAGCGCCAAATTATCGATGAGACGAATCGACCCAATATTCGCGGCCACCGCAATGCGGGCGAACTTATTGGCAGACTCAAGTGGCTCCAAAGTGTCCGAGGCTATAATCTCCACATAATCAACTTGGGCATGTGCCTTTTCTAGCTCCTCGCGCACAACAGCGCAGAGGCGGGCGGATTCCTTTTCTCCATCCAAGAAAAGTTGCTTGGCTCGCCTCAATCCTTTGATGAGACAGAGCGCCCGCTCCCTTTCGCCTCCACTAAGGTTCACATTTCTACTGCTCATCGCCAGCCCGTCTTTTTCCCGTACTATTGGACAGGCGATCACATTGACCCCAAAATCCAAATCCTCGGACATATGACGTATCA
>JABJAL010000101.1 GCA_018669005.1 Nitrospinaceae bacterium | reverse complement strand
TGAACTTCCAGGTGAAGGTGTTCGGCCCGGAAAATATCCTTTCAAAACTTGCGCCTCACGCCGCTGAAATGGGAGATGTCTTCATTGTTTCAGGCGCCTCGCTAGCCGGGGCGGACGATGAGCCCGGCGGCGGCGCCTTTAAAAGTGAGGATGTCGAGGGGCTAATTGTTGAGGTGAGCGAGGCGTTGGGTGAAAAATGCGCCATGAGCTGGAAAATTTCCGAGGACGTGGGCTCGGACCCTCGCTATCCGGATCTTTCGGCGCGCTGCGCCCGTATTGCGGCTGAAAATTTTTCGTGAATCAGCGACCTGAACTCGCTCCCTTTCTCACCTTTGCGGCTCTGCTCGCCGCTGCCGATCAAATACTGAAATACGTAATTACTTCGAATATTCTTTTCAATGAGAGCCGCACGATCATTCCCGGCTTTTTGAGTATCACCCATTTTCGAAACCGGGGAGGTGCCTTCAGTCTTCTATCCTGGCTGCCGCTGGGCTGGGGCCGCATGTTTTTTGTTGCGGCGACCCTGGGTGCGTTGGTGTTCATTTATTATCTTTTTCGCTCGAATGAACTCGATAGCCGAATGGGCCGAATCAGCCTGACTTGTATCGCGGGGGGCGGGCTCGGTAACTTGATCGATCGGATTGTGCATGGAGAGGTAATTGATTTTATTCTTTTCTATCACCAGGACTATTACTGGCCGGCGTTCAATCTGGCCGATTCGTGCATTACTGTGGGTGTTTCACTTCTTGTCTTGGAAATTCTTCGAAACCCTTACGGCGATCCACCGACCGAGGTGATGGACAAAGAATCGAGCGGCGAGCCCGAGGGAGAATAAGGCCATGGCTTTTGTTCCTACTACCCCTCTAGATGGAAAAAGTCGCACTTCGCCGCCCCCGATAGTGTTGGCGCGGGGATATGCGGTCCGCTATCTTAAAAATACGCTTTTATTCTGGGGGGCGGGCGCATTATTCGGAGGTCTTATAGCTGTCCTGTCGTCGTTTTATGATTTTTCGCTGGGCGGATTGTTACCGGTATTTGCCCTGGTAGGGGCCGTTTTTGTTACCGCATATTCTATCTATCGGGGCGGACTGGCGCTGTGGGATTTGATGGACGAGCCCGTTTCGATTCAAGGCCAGGTGGCCGAGAAAAGCGCCACGGGTTACTGGAATCGCCTCGCCTTTTTAGAAGATAAACACTATCTGTGCATCGAACGAGGGGAGGACCATCGCCCGCTTGCCTACGGAGTGAGTATTGAGGTATCCGAAGGATGGTTTCTCGTCGGGCAGGGTTACCACGATATCGTTTCAAAGGGCACACTCTTGAGCGGGAGAATCTATCGCCGCACTCGTGTGTTCGACTCGCTGGTGAAGATCTAGGAGGCCTACGTGGATCCAGGTAAGTTTCGCCGGGAATGCCCGAAGGGGGCCCCACGCCTGGACGCCTATCTTGTAGGAGAATTTAGCGATCTCTCACGCGCGCGGGTACAGGCCCTGATTCACGAGGGGCGTGTACTCATGAATGGCGAGCCCGGTGTTAAGGCGAGCCAAAAAGTGCCTCCCGGCGCGCAACTCGAAATTGAAATCCCTCCACCCGTACCTCATCGCCTCGACCCCGAGAATATTCCTCTTGATGTCCGGTTCGAGGACGAGCACCTTCTTGTCGTGAACAAGCCGCCGGGCATGGTGGTTCATCCAGGTGCCGGAAATCGAGAGGGCACCATGGTCGCTGCGCTTCTTTACCACTGCCGGGGCCAGCTTTCGGGAATCGGCGGCGTCGAGCGACCTGGAATTGTCCACCGCCTCGACAAGGACACCTCTGGGCTCCTCATCGTCGCCAAGTCGGATATCGTTCACCGACGCCTCTCGGAGGCCCTCAAGGCTCGCCGCATCCAGCGCCGCTATTTGGCAATTGTGAAGGGAGTTCCTCCTAACGGAAAGGGCACCATTAACGCGCCTATCGGACGCCACCCCACCCATCGGACTGCAATGGCGGTTGTCGAGGGAGGGCGTGTGGCCGTTACTCACTTCACTGTTCGTGAGGTGCTTGAGGAGGCGGCGCTTCTTGAGGTTCGGCTCGAGACTGGCCGAACCCACCAGATAAGGGTTCACCTCAACCACATCGGGATTCCGGTGCTGGGCGATCCGACATATGGCCGTGGGCGTCTGCCGGGGCGGGGCAAACGGCTCAAAAAAAAAGAGGCAGAGACACTAATTGCGCGCCAGGCGCTTCATGCCTATCGGCTCGGGTTCGAGCATCCCGTAACTAGGGAGGCCTGCGAATTCGAGGCGGAGCCCCCCTTGGATTTTCTCGATGCGCTTGAGGATCTGCGTGTGCTGGCAGAAAATGTCTAGGGTTTTAGGGCGCTCGCGCCCGCTTATCTTGCCGTGGCTTGGTCGCTGTGACATAAAATAGTCAGCGGCAGGGGTGAGTTTTTCCCTTTTATAAAGGTAATTTCGCATCTTTCCTCAATGATAAATTTTCTTGAATACCCAGGAATTCATTACGGGAGTCTATTTCATGAAAGAGGTTGTTATTCTGAGCAGCGTTCGAACTGCCGGGGGTGGATTTGGCGGCTCGCTGAAGAATAAATCTGTGGTGGACCTTGGTGTCCACGCGGCCAAAGAAGCCATTCGCCGCTCAGGGATTGCCCCGGAGCACTTTGATGAGGTTGTTATTGGCAACGGCTGGCAGGCTGCCGTAGGCCCGAACTCGGCCCGCGTGATATCTGTCGGTGCCGGGCTTCCAATTGAAGTGCCCGCCTTCACGATAAACAAGCGTTGCGGCTCCTCTATCAAGGCGGCGGCCCTTGGTGCCCAGGCTATCCGGGCGGGGGACGCTGACGTGGTCCTTGCCGGTGGGGCCGAGAGTACGACGAATGTCCCCTACGTTCAGCCAGGGGCACGATGGGGCAACCGTTTTGGTCATGCCGAATTTCTGGACTTGATTTATAAGGACGGCTACATGTGCCCATTGGCGGGCGAGTTGATGGGTGTGACGGCGGAAAACCTGGTCGAGCGCTACAACATCACTCGCGAGGAGCAGGACGCCTATGCCCTAGAAAGCCAGGAGAAGGCTGCTGCCGCAATTGAGGGTGGAAAATTCGCCGCCGAGATCGTCCCCATAGAGCTTAAAGGCCGAAAAGGCGAAGTTACTTCTTTTGACATCGATGAGACTCCGCGCGGCGGGCTCTCGATGGAAAAGCTCGGCAAGCTCAAACCCGTGTTCAACGAGCAGGGCTCGGTGACGGCTGGAAACGCCTGCACCCAGGCGGACGCAGGCTCTGCCCTAGTTCTGGCCTCTCGCGAGCTTGCCGAGGAGCTTGGTGCGCGGCCTATTGCCGTGCTCAGGGGCTACGCCTCGACTGGTGTCGAACCCCGGTTCATGGGGCTGGGCCCGGTCACGGCTATTCCCAAGGCGCTTGAGCGTGCGGGGCTCAGTCTCGATGATATGGATCTCATCGAGGTAAATGAAGCCTTTGCCTCACAAATCGTTGCCTGTGAGCGCGAACTGAAGTGGGAGCGAGGGAAACTGAATGTGCACGGTGGCGCGATTGCGCTTGGACATCCTGTTGGCGCCACTGGCGGGAAGCTCATCGCCACCTGCCTGAGTGCCCTTGAGCAGCGTGGCAAGGAGCTTGGGGTTGTGAGTGCATGCATTGGCGGCGGGCAGGGCGTTGCCGTCGTGATTCAACGAACCGAGTAAAAGAGGGTAAATGAAATGGAATTTAAAAAGGCGATGGTAGTCGGTGCCGGAACGATGGGTGCAGGCATCGCACAGATTTTTGCCCAGAGCGGCATTCCGGTCACGCTGACTGATCAGAGCGAGGATATCGTGGCGAGTGCCGTGGCTGGTCTTGAAAAGCGGATGGCCCGGCGGGTTGAGCAGGGAAAAATGAGCGCTGATGATAAAGACGAAATTATCGGGCGAATCACTGTGGGATCGGGCTATGCCGCTGCGTCGGAGGCGGACATCGTCGTTGAGGCCATTTTCGAGGACATGGTGATTAAGAAAAAAACGTTTGCCGCGCTTGATGAGGCAGCGCCGGATCGAACGATTTTTGCGTCGAACACCACTTCGCTTTCCATTAGCGAGATGGCGTCGGCCACCTCTCGGCCCGATAAAGTTTGCGGCATGCACTTTTTCAACCCGCCTGTCGTAATGAAATTGGTTGAGATCATGCCCGGAATAGGAACGTCACAAGAAACGGTGGGTGCCGTGAGCGCTCTGGCCGAAAAATTGGGTAAAAAACCCGTCCACGCCCGCTTCGATAGCCCCGCTGGAATCGGTAGTCGTGTGTTAGCTGGATCGCTGAACGAGGCTGTGGAGGTTTTCGCGCAGGGGCTTGCCTCGGCAGAGGATATTGATGCGGCGTTAAAGATGGGCTGCGGTTTCCCGATGGGGCCACTTGAACTGATCGACCTCATCGGCGTCGATATTCACCTCGCCAAGACCGAGACCCTTTATCGGGAACTGGGCGATCAGCGTTACCGCCCGAATTTTATTCTCAAAAAAATGGTGCGTGCGGGCCATTTGGGTCGCAAAAGTGGGCGTGGTTTCTATACATACGAGGATTAAATCCGGATGGATTTTGAACTGAACGAGGCGCAGCGCCTGCTCAAGGAGACGGCGGCCGATTTTGCACGGCGCAGGATTATGCCCGTCGCCAGGCAGAATGATATCGATGGACGATTTCCCGACGACATTGTCAGGGAGATGGGTGAGCTTGGCTTTTACGGGGGGGTGATCCCGGAGGAATATGGCGGAGCGGGAATGGATTATATTTCCTATGCTGTCCTGATGGAGGAGATCAGCAAGGCCTGCTCCTCGGTGCGAACCGTTCTTTCCGTTCAGATGTCTCTCGTCGCCTCGACCATACTGAAGTGGGGGAGTGAGGCGCAGAAACACAAATATCTTCCGCTTCTATGTTCGGCCGAGTGGATTGGCTGCCTCGGATTAACTGAGCCCGATGTCGGCTCGGACGCGCAAAATATCAAGACCTTCGCCACCAAGACTGATAGCGGTTGGCGGCTCGATGGACAAAAAATCTGGATTAGCAATGGCGGCGTCGCACAAATCGCCCTCGTAATTGCCCAGACCGACAGGGATAATTCCCGGCGGATGGCTGCCTTTTTGGTGGAGACCGATACTCCGGGGTTTGAGTCGAAAAATATGCGCGGCAAGCTCGGGCTTCGAAGCTCGAACACGGCTGAGCTTTTTCTCGCCGGGGTCGATGTGCCCGACGATGCCCTGATGGGCGAGGTAGGGGATGGATTCAAGGTGGCGATGAGCGCGCTAGACAATGGTCGCTATTCGGTAGCGGCCGGATGTCTTGGTATCGCCCAGGCCTCGCTTGAGGCGGCGGTTGCCTATGCCAAGGAGCGCCACACATTCGGCAAGCCGATAGCGGCGCATCAGCTTGTACAAGAAATTATCGCCCGCATGGTGGTGGATATTGACGCCTCTCGTCTTCTGGTTTACCGGGCGGGTGAGCTCAAAAACGCAGGCGTGCCCAATACCAAGGAAACTTCGATTGCGAAATATTTTGCCAGCGAGACGGCGCTTCGGTGTGCTAATGACGCAATACAGATTCATGGCGGAATGGGCTACAGCGACGAGTTTCCGGTCGAGCGCTACATGCGCGATGCCCGGGTGGCGACTATTTACGAGGGAACGAGTCAGATTCAAAAGCTCATTATAGCGGGCTACGAGACAGGCATACGCGCTTTTGGCTAGTTGTGGGCGGATTCAGTAGGAACATGCTTTGGCCCTCTAAGTTATTGAAAATTTATTGGTTATTATTTTCAGTCCTGCTCAAAAAGATTCTTCTGCCCGGCTGTGAGATATCCTCTTGTAATTCATAGCTGGACACGGTAAGTCTCGAATTCACACGCCCAGTTTTATTTTTTTTCTTAACCTAAGGGGTGGCCATGACCGAGGCCGGGGAAACCCTTCTTCATACGCCGCTTTATGATGCACATCTACGTGCGGGCGCAAAGATGGTCCCCTTTGCGGGATTTGAAATGCCCGTCCTATACGCAGGTGTCATGGATGAGCACAAGGCCACCCGGTCGGCGGCGGGTCTATTCGACATTAGCCATATGGGCGAGTTCGAGGTTCAAGGATCGGGTGCCGAGGCATTTTTGCAGGGCCTCTTGACGAATAATGTCGAGAAACTGGAGGTTGGCAAAGTTCTTTACTCGGCCATGTGCCGCGAGAGTGGCGGCATCGTGGATGATCTGACTCTTTATCGGCTGGCGCCCGAGCGGTTTCTGGCCGTGGTCAACGCTTCGAACATTGAAAAAGACTGGGAGTGGATGTCGGCCCATAAGAGAGAGGGTGTCGAATTTAGAAATATCAGCACTGACACCGCTCTTATTGCCCCACAGGGCCCTGCCGCGCCTGAAATACTGGCCAAATTGATACCTGGTGGGGGTGTTCTTGAGGAAATTGGGTATTACACCGCCGCCGAAAGAGAGGTGGCAGGGTGCCGGGTGCTCGTCTCTCGCACAGGCTATACGGGAGAGGATGGTTTTGAGCTTTATCTAGCATCAGCGGATGCCCCTGCGGTATGGGACGCTCTACTTGAGGCGGGCGAACCCCTGGGGTTGGTTCTCGCTGGTCTCGGGACGAGAGATACCTTAAGAACCGAGATGAAATTTGCACTTTATGGGAACGATATCGACGAGGAGACGAATCCGATCGAGGCGGGCCTCGGCTGGGTGGTCAAGTTTAAGGCGGGTGATTTTGTAGGCAGGGAGCGTCTTCTTGAGATTAAAGAGCAGGGCCTGTCCCGGAAACTCGTGGGCCTTGAGATGGTGGACAGAGGTATCCCCCGTCACGGGGCCCCGATTTTATTGGGTGGAGAGCCCGCCGGGGTCGTCACAAGCGGAACCATGAGTCCCTCGCTTGGCAAAGCCATTGGCATCGGCTACGTTCCAATTTCCCATGCAGAGGTAGGGAGCGATGTTGAGGTGGATATCCGGGGAAAGGCCCGGGCGGCGAAAGTTGTTAAAACGCCTTTTTATCGAAAAAAATAGTGCCGGGGTCGGGAATGAATAAGACCTCTTTAGGTTTCAAGAGACAGGG
>JABJAL010000100.1 GCA_018669005.1 Nitrospinaceae bacterium | reverse complement strand
TACGGCGATGTATTCTCCCCGGTGGGAGTGGATCGGTGCCGGTGTGCCGCCTGGACTTCAAATCCAGTGTGCGGGGCTAATCACTTCGCAGGTGGGTTCGACTCCCACGCATTCCCGCCAATTAAATCAATTAGTTATGTCATTTTTCGCCCGGCACGAAATCTACTGTGACCCTCGACTGTGCTAAAATTGTGCTCGCTTTGATCCACCAATCTCACTCGCGCCTCGATTTTCACTTGTCTGATTTCCCGTTGACCAAGGTCTCGATGGCACTAGCGGCCGTTTTCAGATCCTGCTCGTCCACGATTAGATGACGTCGAAAGAATTGGTTGAGAAAGCGAAAAACCTATGACACCCCATTTCTCTCATAGCGCTCTAGAGGCTTAACCCATCAATCCAACCAGCACACGGAGAGCGTTTTGTTCTTGTCGGCACCCTCGCAAGCGGGTAGCCTGCGCTCGGCAGGCGCCGTGAGACTCGGGAGGGGAAAGGGTTGAAAGTGCAAGGAACAATGAAGGGAAGATTCTCCTCGGTCGGCTCGATTGGGGCCGTGCTACTGGCATTCCTTGCGAGCCAGCACCACACGCTTCACATGCTGCTACTGGCGGCTGGGCTGGGCGGCACCGGGACGGGCCTAATGACCGCGTTCCCCCTCCTACGCCGGGCGATGCTGCTCATGTCGCTGCTCATAGCAGGTGGGCTGGCCTACCGTATGCGGGATGCCGGGTGCCCGAGATCCATGCGTATTCTGAACGGGGTCTCGATCCTCCTCACCATCGGGATCGTTATGTGGTCGGTCACGCAGTTCGGCGTGTAGCAAGGGGGCGGCATGACAGGTTCGTATCGAAAAGACTTGAGCCACATTACCTGGGCTGAGGTGTACAAGCGGCAGGAAATGCGGGCCGGCCTGGTGGAGGAATGGCTGGAAGCCCTGGCCCTCCAGCCGGGGGACCGCGTACTGGACATGGGCTCCGGGCCTGGCTTCGTGAGCCTGGTGCTCGCAGATCGAGTGGGGGTCGGTGGGGTCGTCTACGCGATTGACAGGTCTGCCGAGGCTCTGGCCTACCTGGAGGGTTTACAAAGGGAGCGAGGGATAGTGCAGATCCAGAGGATCACCGCGGACGCCGCCGCGCTGGAGCCTGCGGATCTCCCCGCGAACCTCCCCGCGGACGCGGCAATGATCTCGATGGTCCTGCACCACGCGGACGACCCGCCTGGCATCCTGCGCAACGTGGAACGAATGATTGTGCCTGGAGGCCGAGTCCTGGTGGCGGAGTTCCATCCGGAGGGACCCGGCGAACAAGGGCCCCCACAGGAGCATCGGATCGCGCCCGAACGCATTCAAGCTTGGTGCCAGGATGCCGGTCTCGCGGTTCAGGACTACCAGCGCCAAACCCCCGAATCCTATATGATTCTCGCCCAGCGGCCTTTCTAGACGGGGGGGCCTGATACCGTGCTCTGTAAGATAAGGCACTCCCCCTCTCCTGGTCAGCGAATTTCCGACTTTCGAATTCGGCGAATTTTCATCCACCGGGCAAGGCCGCTGAACCGAGCACGGCTCAAAATCACCGAACCCGGTCCTGTGCATGACGAATTACTATTTCGCCATGCAAGGGTAGATTTGATGAAATGAAAATATTTACATTAGCGATGTAATAGCAATTAATAGACACCAGCTTTTCGCTGCAAATTACGAACATAACGAATGATCACGCCCACTTCCTCGGGCGATACACCGGGGACGGGCTCCATGTTTCCGAACCTCCAGTGGTGCTGCCTAGCTCCCCTTCTGACAGCCTGATGAAATGCGGCGTCCGAATGATGATTCGGCTCATAGTATCGATGAACCAAAGGTGGGCCTTCGGTGCTTCCCTTAGCTTCCGGTCCATGGCATTTCATACAATTTTTCTTGAAAAGAGTTTTTCCCGCCGATGTGGAGCTAACCACGTTCGCATTTTGAGTTTTTTGGGGTGCAATAACGGGACGTGCCACCTGACCTTCCTGAGAATTACCATTTTCTAAAAACAAAGCATACCCGCCCCCCAAAAGACCTAGCGCGAGCAAAACGCCTATCAAGTAAGCGCCTACATTTTGGCCGCTCTTCTTTTTTTGAGGTGGCTTCTTGTTTCCCTTTGTCCGTGGAGACTTCTTTTTCTTAGGCAATTAAACCTCCTAAAATATAGCTTTGTTATTGAATCTGAAGTAAAATAGGCTAGCAACTTGATTCTACTTGGTATAATTTTTACCAAAAATTTCGTGGTTTTTCGCTTTGGAGCACATAATGGTCAATGCAAGTAATTCTTTACCTAAAAGCATACTTGCTAGCCCCTTCATATGGTTGGCTGTTGTTATTATTGCCATCGGCACCGGCTATGTTTTCTGGCCAAGCGGCGGGGAAAACAAGATACCGGGAGGCTTAATTCCGGGAAAGAATGTGACTTCGAAGATCAATACCATCCCTTCTGCTGGAGCTACCCACCTCCGTTCGGGGGAAAAATTCTCCTACCCTGATTCCTACCCGACCTCAGGGCCGCACGAGGATGCTGACTTCAACACTGGATTCCATAAAAAACCTCTCCCACCAACACGCATTGTACATGCCCTCGAACACGGAAACATTGTTTTACATTATGATGAACCGAGCGCTGAAGTTATGACCTCTCTGCGGCAATGGGCGGTGCTCTATACGAATCCTTGGTCCGGCGTGATCGTGACGCGAAAACCTGGACTCGGCAAATCGATTGTCCTCACAGCCTGGACTAAGCGCCTCACGCTGCCGAGTTACGAGAAAACCGCTGTAACCAAGTTCATACATTCTTTCCGCGGTCGCGGTCCAAAACGTCCCAAAAGATGATGTCATAGAACTGACCGGGATACATTTGCTCCTTTCGACACTCCCCCGCCTTAGAAAACCTTCATTTATTTAAATATTCACCATTAATATGTGTGATTATTTTTTCTTTTTTGATGCCAACAGTTGGTCGATTATGGCCTTAAAGCGCGGGTAGGGTTGCGCCCCGCGTATTCTCCTGACCGTCTTCACCGTGGATTTTCCCGGCTCCGTCAGGCCAATGAGAAATGTCGGGGTCCCGCGAATACCCGCTTTGACCGCTTCGGCGATGTCCTCGCGTACTCCCGCTTTTTTCCCTCCGCCATTCAGACACGCCATGAACTTCACCTCATCGAGGCCGATCATCTTCGCGTGAGCATGCAAATCCTTCTCT
>JABJAL010000099.1 GCA_018669005.1 Nitrospinaceae bacterium | reverse complement strand
GTATTCTCTTATTTGTGCAGCAACCATATCTGGTGTTCCGACGAACATCGTGCCCGCGCCCTGGCGCACCCGATTTACACCCATGTAAATGGTGTCGGAGACCCAGAGATCCCCCCGGTTCGCTAAATCAGTCACGCGCTGGTGCGTTACCGACTCTCGGCGTGAGGCGGAGCCCCAGTTGTCCGAATTTACAGCGGCGCTGCCAGCAACAATGCTCTCCGCCACCCGCCGCGCCTCGGCCTTGGTCTCACGCACACAAACCAAGTGCCGGATGGCGAACTCAAGTGGCCGCTCGCGCTCAAAAGTTTTTGAGAACGCCTTCATTTCGGCTATATCCTTTGCAACCACCTCGGGCTCGACTGCGTGGAACACATGGGCGTCACCAATCTTCGCGGCAAGTCGCCTACCCGCCTCAGACATCCCCGCCAGGAAAAGATCAGGTGGGCGGCGGCCTTCACGAGAGGGAAAAAGCGTCGCGTCCTCAAGCTCAAAAAAACGACCCTTGAAAGATACCGGCCCCTCCTCGGCCCAAAGGAGACGGAGAATATCGAAATACTCCTCGTTCCGCTCGTAGCGCTCATCATGGTCAAAGTAATAGCCGTAGCGCTTCATGTCCGCCGTGCTTGCGCCCGAGACAACGTTCAACGAGAGGCGCCCGTCTGTCAGGAGGTCAAAGGTATTTATCTGCTGGGCCGCCATCGTAGGACCAACCAGCCCCGGTCGGAAGGCGACAAGAAATTTTATTTTCCGGGTACCAGGGGCAATGCTTGCCGCTGTGGACCAGGGGTCCAGACAGTGCGTTCCGACTGGCACCAGGATATTGGCGAATCCCGCCTCCTCTGCCGCACGAGCCACTTGGGTAAGATACGCCATCGTGGCGGGCCGCTCGGGCGTCTCGCGAATCACCTCATGCCCGTCTCCGCCTCGGTGGGAGCATAGCGCCCAGTTCAACTCAATCACCACCCCTAACCCTCCCGTCGGATTTTAAGAAACGGCTCAAAACTCCGGCAACCCAAGCATATGCCTGGTCTTAAAACACGGGGCAGCCGCCACTATTTACACCCACCATCTAGCTTCAAGGATAGGTCTATCCTAGCACAACGGCTCTCGATGTTTGACCCTCGCGCCCCTATCCGGGGGGCTTTATGAATCGACTCAAGGGAGTGGTAAAAGGGGGGGACCAAATTCGATACGGGAAAGGCGAATATCTCGATCATCTGGTTTTGGCGGGATCATCCGATTCAGGGGAGTTCATCTGGTTTTGGCGGGCTCACCTAAATCTGCCAAACCACCCAGACACATATGATAATATTTATTTAAATACGAAAGGAAAACACATGAATTGGACCGAGCGACGCCAGCGTTTTCGCGCCATCATCGACGGCGACAAATGCATACATCCCGGGTCGGTCTACGATCCCATTACCGCCAGAATCGCCGAGGATCTAGGGTTTGAGATTGGCATGTTCGCGGGCTCAACCGCCTCGCTCACCGTCCTGGGCGCGCCCGATATTATCATCCTCACGCTCACTGAATTCGCCGCGCAGGCCTACCGCATCTGCCGGGCCGGGAATCTCGCGCTGATGGTGGACGCCGATCACGGCTACGGAAACGCGATGAACACCAAACGAACCGTCGAGGAGCTTGAGACCGCAGGCGTCAGCGGCTTGAGCATCGAGGACACCGAGCTTCCCGAGCCCTATGGCTCAGGCGGCGCGGCGCGCCTTATCTCTATCGAGGAAGGTGTGGGGAAAATGCGCGCGGCCCTCGAGGGCAGACAAGACCCCTCCCTCGTCATTGCCGGACGAACCAGCGCACCGCGCATCTCCGGGGTTGAGGACACGATTAAAAGAGTCCAGGCCTACGAGAAGGCTGGCGTTGACGCCATCTTTTTGGTTGGGCTCAAATCAAGTGAAGATCTCGAGGCCATTTCCGCCTCGATCAAACTGCCGCTAATAATCGGCGGCGGGGCGTCTGAGCTCGGTGGGCTCGACTATCTCGCGGGCCAAAGAGTCCGCATCGCCCTCCAGGGCCACCAGCCGATCATGGCGGCAATTCAGGCGGCACACGACACACTCAAGGCGCTCAAGGATGGCACCCAGCCCGGCGATCTGAAAAATCTTCCCTCAAAGGAATTGATAAAGCAGGTCACGCGCGCAGGCGACATCGATCGCTGGACAAAGGAATTTCTCGGAAGTGAATAGCGCCCTGTAAAGCTTAGGTTATTCTTTCTCCTCGCTCTCCAGCGCGGCCATTGCCTGCTTGACGAGTTTGCGGCGAAGATTTTTTTCCTCGGCCGGCGAGAGGTTCGGATCGCCTGCAACGTGCACGATGCCGTGGCCGAGAACCGTTCGGTTCGAGCCAATCATCTTGGCGATGGGCAGCGCCGAGGTAACCTGCACCACCGGAATGCCTGCCTTTTCCAGCTCCGTTGTAATCGCAGCCCCGCTGCGAGTGGAGGTTCCTCACGTCGAGGTGAGGATTACGGCGTCCACCCCCTCGGCCCTGACCTTCTCCACCATCTCCCGGCCCATCCGCCGCGTGTTCGACAGCGGATTCCCCAGCCCCGAGGTTGAGATGAACTCGTTGTGCAGCTCGCCAATGGCCCCTTCTTCTTCAAGCTCGCGCAGGGCGTCAAGGGGCACCAGACGATTCGGGTCCTCCTCGACAAACCGCTGGTCGTAGCCGCCATGCGATATCTCGTAGTCCTCGCCTTCGAGATGATCCCGGCCCTTGATGTCGTAGGTTCCCCATGTCGTTGCCGCCATCCCCACAATCTTGTCCGGGTTGCCCTTGGGAACGAGCCCACCATCGGTAATGACCATGACCTTTGATTTTGAAATGTCTTTAATCGCCTTGGGCATCGGAGTTGCCTGATAGGTGGATGCTGGCATCTCGGTTTCAAACGGCTCGCCCGCCACCTTGGCCATCAGCATGTCCACCAGCCGGTGGCCCGCCTTTTTTTCGACAAACGCATCGAGTATCAGCCCCCGGGCCAGATAGCCCGCCTCGGCTGGCTTACCTATCGGCTCGCCTTTAAGGCGCTTTTGGGCAATAGCCACGATTTTTTCCATGACATCCTTCATCTCGGCAGCGCTTAGTCCCGAATCGACGATGTAGAGCGCCTCCCGGTACAGATCAACACCCGGATTCTCTACATACATTCCCGTCATCGCCGGAATGCCAAGCTCTGCCTCAACAGCGGCGCAAACCGCCCCCGAGATCATCCCG
>JABJAL010000098.1 GCA_018669005.1 Nitrospinaceae bacterium | reverse complement strand
GGCGGGGGCTTGCGCGCATTTGTTGGGTCTTGATGAAGAAAAAACGCGCCATGCGCTGGCCTTAGGGGCAAGCGAGGCGGCGGGGCTTGTCTCGAACTTTGGCACCATGACCAAGCCTTTTCATGCCGGTCAGGCCGCTAGGGCAGGTTTGGTCGCCGCGAGGCTCGCCGAAATGGGCTTCACCGCCGCCGAGGATACCTTGGAGGGCGGCTTCACAGCCGCATTGGCCGCCGAGGGAATCGGGCCCGGTGTCGAACGCTTTGCGCACTGGGAGGCTGCCGCTGCCGGTTGGGGTGCGCCCTGGGACATCGAGGAAGGGGTATGTGTAAAGATTCATCCATGTTGCGCGATGACGCACCCGGGGATCGACGCCATGCTCGCTCTCTGCGAGCGAGAAGGTATCCGCCACGAGGAAGTTGTCGCCCTTGGTGCGCGGGCCTCGGCCATGACGCTCAAAATCCTCCGCTACAATCAGGCCGCAACCGGCCTTGAGGGAAAATTCTCGATGCCATTTTGCCTCTCCTCGGCTCTGGTGGACGGCAAGGTTGGGGTGGCGCAGTTCGAGGAGGGGAGTGTTGCTCGCCCAGAGATCATGGCGCTTCAGGCGCGCTGCGAATTTGAACTCGACGCCGAGCTTGCCGCCCGGGACCCCGAGAGCGAGCGCACCCAAATCTGGGTGCGCATGAAGGATGGCCGAGAGATGAGCCAGGTGGGCGAGGTGGCCAGGGGCCATATCAACAATCCCTTGGAGGAGGCCGAGTTCCGCGAGAAGTTCATGGAGTGCGCCGCCGTGGTGTTATCCGACAATGGTGCGCGGGCGGCCTGGGAGGGTTGGCGAGATATGGAAAAATTGGAGGATATCGGCGAGTTGATGCCGCTATTGATTGGCGGCTAGAGGGGTTTTGATTTTCGGGTTATAAAGAGCCCCGCCGCGAGCCGGGGATTTTTTGCTTCTGGCTTGGGTGTTTTGTGAATAATTGGAGAGGGTTTTGGCGGATCGAATTGTAGTCGCAATGAGCGGGGGGGTGGATAGTTCTGTCGCCGCCGCGCTTTTAAAAGAGCAGGGCCGCGATGTCGTGGGCGTCGGGCTGCGCCTGACGGATCAGCCGCCCTCGGATTCCTTCCACCGGGGCTGCTGTGCTCCGAGGGATTTGGCCGACGCGCGGGCTGTGGCGACGAAACTCGATATTCCGTTTTATGTGATGGACGTTCGCGAGTCGTTTCGCGAAACAGTGATCGATAATTTTATTGGCGAGTATGCGCGCGGTCGCACGCCGGTTCCCTGCATTGCCTGCAATCAGGTGGTCAAGTTCGATTACCTTGCCGAGCGGGCCAGGGGGTTCGGGGCTGACTCTCTGGCGACGGGCCACTACGCGCGAATTACGGAGGTGGACGGCCATCTGACGCTCGCGCGAAGTGCCGATAAGGAAAAGGATCAGACCTATTTCCTGTTCGGTATGACGCAGGCGCAGATCGCGCACACCGAATTTCCGTTGGGCGATTTTGAGAAGAAAAAAACGAGAGAGATTGCCCGGAGTCTCGGGCTCCATACTGCCGACAAACCCGAGAGCCAGGAAATTTGTTTTGTTCCTGAGAACGATTATCGACTCTTTTTGCAGGCGGAATCGCCTGGTGTCGACAGGCCCGGCGATATCGTGGATCTTGAGGGAAACAAAGTGGGCAGCCATCCGGGCGTGACGAACTTCACGGTGGGCCAGCGGCGAGGTCTTGGCCTGGGCGGTAAAGACCCACGCTTTGTCGTAGGTCTTGAGGCAGAGACGGCAACGGTTGTTGTGGGCGAGCGCTCTGCCCTTGAGCGCGAGAGTTTCCGCGCCGAGAAAATCCGCTGGTCGATTCCGTTCACGGAGGGCGAAAAGTATCTGTCGGTTCAGGTTCGCCACCGGCAAAAAGCGGTGCCGAGTAGGGTGGTGCCGCTGGGAGATGATACTGCCGAGGTATTTCCTGAGGATCCGGCAGCGCTGGGCGCCGTCCCGCCGGGCCAGGCCGCTGTTTTCTATGACGGCGATATCTTGCACGGTGGGGGCTGGGTGGCGTGAATTTTTAACTAGTCCAGCTTCACACCCATCCTGACGGAACTGTCGGTCCGGGTGAGGAACATCTTGGGGTTCTTTTCCTTGAAGTATTGGTCTGTCGCCTCTCTCGCTCCTCTGCACCATCCGTAATCGTCGATGATGAGAACAGCGCCGGTGTTTAACCGTGGATATAGGTGTACGAGTTCGTGGTAGGTGGAACTGTACCAGTCGGTGTCGAGCCGAAGCAGTGAAATGCTGCTTGGCACGGCGGCGGGAATAGTCTCCTCAACCGGGCCTTTGATGAAAATAAAATTCTCTTCGGGATAGCCCGTTGTGAGAACGTTATTTCGGACGGATTCCATGTTGCCGCCGAACCCTGAGCGCAGGGTGGCCTCTGGGTGGCCTTTCGCTATTTCCTGGGCGGTATCCCATTTTTCTTTTTCAGAAACTCCGTCCCAGTCGATGTCTCGCTCCTCGGGGGCGGTCATGCCCTCGAACGTGTCGTATAAATAAATCTTCCTGTCCATAACCCCAAAATATTTCAAGGTGAGGGCGCACATGATGATAGCGCCGCCGCGCCAGACGCCGCACTCCACAAAATCGCCTGGAATCTTTTTTTCGACAATATATTGAACGGCTTTGAATAGACCGTAGAGGGCCTCGATGCCGTTTCTGGCGGTTAATGTGTAGGGGGCGACATCGGCGATCATCTCCATGAAACGACGGTCAACCGGCTCGTCTGATATGATGTCCTTGTATTCGATTTCCTCGCCGTCATTTGTGTATATCAGGTGAGCCATGTCGTCCCTGCCTTGCGTTGAAAAATCGATGAGGTATTTCGAATGCGTTGCGGGCGGAGGCATCTTATCATAACAGGTGGTGTGGTTCCGTTTTTAAACCGCTTCAGGCGTTTACAAAATCATCTAAGTAGGTTTTTTCAAGCGTAGTGCCGCACTTATTGTCGTAGTGTCGAAGGGCGAGGGCCGACAGAGAATATGATCGGTAAACCTCATGGGCTACGGTCGCTATCCGGAGAAGACTATCTTCGGCGAGGGAGTGAAGTTTCACGAATGGCCTTATGTAGTGGGCATCTGTCCATAAAAACTGCCCACGGTTTACTTTCTCACTGGCTGATATGGGTAGGAATGGTTGAGAACGGATGTTGGCGAATTCATGAAGAACGAAGCCTGATTTGCGTAGTCGTTGATCGATTTCCGCAAATAGCGGCTGCTTTTTGTAGAATGGAATAAAATTCATTTCAACTTGAATGGCCAGCGTATTTTCAAGAACCTTGCGCCCATACCGCAGGGCGGTTAGCTCGAACCCTTGAATGTCGAGTTTCAGGTAATGGGTGTCACGGATTTCTGGGATGTCGTCCAGTTTTTTTGTTTTGGTTCTCTGTGTTTGAACTACCGAGCCCCAGTCGGAAAATCCTTCGAAATGAGAAAGAATTTCCATGTCCGGCTCTAAAAAAGAGGTCATGCCGGGGGCCTTGCAAATATGAAGGGTATGTTCTTTTCCGTCCCCGATGGCGTAAGGCAGATAACGGATACGGGAATTTTGCGTGGCTGAAAGTTTGTCGTATTCCTCTTTCTGGGGCTCGAATCCTGTTGCCGTTGCCGTTTTCGATTGGATCAAGGGCTCATAAAGTGGCACCTCGCCGATGGCGGAGGCTCCGAGATCGGTAATATTGATATCGGGTACATCACCAATGATGTTTTTCATTAAAATCAATTGCTCTGGCATAGGAAATAAGTTCCAGCATCAAAGAGATGGTTTTTGATATGTGTCAAAATGGGCGGGTTGATAGCCGTCTTTTTTGATAGTTTCGAATCACGTGGACCGATTGTATTCTAGCACGGCAGCTTACAAAGCGTTATTTGAGTGGGTGGAACTCGCTGTCCTCCACCTTTGGTAGAAGATTTGTCAGGGGCATATCTTTGTCAGAGGATTTGTGAATACCCAGTATGTCGAACGATTTGTTGTTCGAGAAAACATTTTCTTTGTTTTGGTTGAAGTTGTCTTCGGAAAAATACGGAGTGATGCACCAATACAGCTCATAGTCCATTCCCCAAAGGTGCTCGATAAGTGCCTGGGATTTTTCATGAAAAATGTTTTCAACGAATAAGATTGGTTTGAATTCCTTGATGTGTCTTTCGGTGCCCTCTAAAACTTGCATTTCCATTCCTTCGACATCAATCTTTAAAAAATCGAATCGGGACAGACGTAATATGTCGTCTAGGCGTTTAGTTGATATTTTCTGGCCGGTGTAGGCGTCGTCCAAGAAAAAAGCGGAGAAATTATTTTCCGATGAGTAGTTAATTGGCGGGATATGGGTAATCCCTTCAACGTTTGAAATCGCCAGGTTGAGGCATTGAACGTTTGTGAGTGAATTGATTGATATGTTTCCGCATAAATTATGAAAGAGAATCGGTTGGGGCTCGATGGCAATGATTTGCCCTTGGTTTTCGACGGTTCTGGCCAATCCAACTGTGTGGGCCCCGATATTGGCGCCGACCTCTACAATGACGTCGCCCGGGGCGCAGAAAGTTTTGAAATATTTCATTTCCTGGCGGGCGTATTCGCCGTAAAGGATTAATGAGCGGCTTACAACGACATCATTTTTGTTGACGATGAACTTTCCGTCGCGTCCCTCAACAACAATGTTGAAATCGTTCATCATGAGGCTGGCTCCAATAGTATTGATAGCGCGCTGATGCAATTGTGCCATTTTGCTGGAAATGCCGCTATTTTCTTCTGTATTATTATTGGGTGTTATTATGAAATTCTTTTACTTTGATTCTCCGATTTGGAGGCTGTTGAATGCTTGAGATAAACAACAGGCTCAAAATTCCCTTGCGCGAGTTCGATTTTCAGTTTTCACGAAGCTCGGGGGCGGGTGGCCAGAACGTCAACAAGGTGAACACGAAGGCCACCCTTCGCTGGGATGTGGCGAAAACGGGGAGCTTGCCAGAGGAGGTGCGCCGCCGTTTTTTAGATAAGTTTCGCCGCCGAATCACCCTGGAGGGCGAGCTGGTCATGTCGAGCCAGCGGTTTCGCGATCAGGGGCGCAACGTGGCTGACTGCATCGAGAAGCTGCGGGTCATGATCGAGGAGGTGGCGCAGCGGCCCAAGAGGCGCTCGGCCACAAAGCCTACGCGGGGCTCAAAGGAGAGACGGCTCAAGGAAAAACACCAGCGCTCGGGTACAAAGAAAACGAGGGGGCGTGTCCAGGCGGACGATTAAGCAATGGTCGACTAAGCGGAGGCGTTTCCTCCCTCCCGGCGTACATTGTCGAAGTAGTGATGTTGGGTGATTTTCTCTAATTTCGAGTAAAGGATTTCCATCTCGGGGGCCGAACAGTCAAAGTCCTGGGCGATGACGCGGTGAAGCGCCTCGCGCGCGGCGACCGACAGTCTATCGAGCCAGGTGTTCTCCTCGCCTTGTTTGCACCAACTTTCATCGAAGCGCGAGAGTTCCTGAAGCTGGGCGAGGCTCCATTTCCAGTTGTAGGCGCTCATGTAAACCTCCTCATCTCTAGCCTGGGGGCCAGGTCATTGCCCGTCCGCCGAGAAGATGAAAGTGGAGGTGCGCGACGGTTTGTCCGCCATCGGCCCCGCAGTTGTTGACGATGCGGTAGCCGCCCCGGTCGGGGCCACTCTCGGCCAGGCCACGCTCATTGGCGATACGGATGGCAGCGAGGTGGATTTCTCCAATCATCTCTTTGTGCTCCTCACCAGCCTCGTGAATCGAGCCGAGGTGCTCTTTCGGAATGATCAAGATGTGAGTGGGCGCGGCGGGGCTGATGTCCTCGAAGGCAAGCAGGCGCTCGTCCTCGAAAACCTTGGTCGATGGGATTTCACCGGCGACAATTTTACAGAATAAACAATCGCTCATGGAACCCTCCCGGAGCGGGTGGTGAGACAACGCACTGATTTTAACCCTTCTCGGCTGCCTCTGACAAGGATTTGGAACAGATAGCAGAGGGAGGGCGTTTCACGGCATAATCACAAAACTACATTGGAATCTCATCAAAAGGAGACGCGCCATGGGAATCGGGCAAGATCTTATCGGGCATGTCCACGATATTAAGTATGACTCCCTTCCCGAGGAGGCACGTGATCGGGCGAAATATTTTCTTCTCGATTATTTCGGTGTCGCCCTTCGGGCGAGCGAGACGGGAAGCTCGCGCGTTTTCTACAATTTTGTGAAAAAACACGCTCCCCAGGGCCCATGCCGCCTGGTTGGTGCGCTCACTCTGACCGACGCTCCGAACGCCGCGCTGGCCAACGGTGGAATAGCCCATGCTATTGAGATGGATGATGTGACGACGCGCTCAAGCCTCCACCCGGCGGTGAGTGTCATGCCGAGCACTCTTGCCTGCGCCGAGGCGCACAACCCCGACCCCAAGCGCGTAATCGAGGCCATCGTCGCCGGCTATGAAGTAACCAACCGGGTGGGCAATGCGATTAACCCGAAAAGTCATTATGAAAGAGGATTTCATCCCACGGGCACTTGCGGCACCTTCGCTTCATCTGTGACCGCCTCGAAGATGCTTGGCCTCTCGCGCGAGGCGACCTCGAACGCTTTTGGCATCGCGGGCAGTCAGGCGTCGAGTTCGATGCAGTTCCTCGAAACCGGTTCGTGGACGAAACGCTTTCATCCCGGCTGGGCGGCCCACAGCGGCATCATGGCCGCCTATCTGGCCCAGGAGGGCTACACCGGGCCCGAGGATATTATCGAGGGCAAGTACGGTTTTCTTCACGCTTTCAGCGATGATGCGCACCCAGAATTTGTCACTGAGCGGCTGGGCGAGTACTGGGAGATTTGCGAGACGGCGATAAAGCCTCACGCCACCTGCCGCTACAACCATGGGCCGGTGGACTTGGTTATCCGCCTCTGCCGAGAGAATGATATCCAGCCCGATGAGGTCTCCCGCATCGAGGTGCGCGTGCCAGAGACGGCGGTGATGGTGGTTGTTGAGCCGAGCGACATCAAGGTGAGCCCGAAGAACGTGGTGGACGCCCAGTTCAGCCTTCACTATGCGGTGAGTGTCGCTTTGCTGAGGCGCAAGGCGGGGCTCGATGAGTTTTCGGACGATTTCCTGCGCTCTAAGGTCTACACCTCGATAATTGACAAGGTGCAATGCTACGGCGATGCGGAGCTCGAGAAGAAATTTCCGGATGAGTGGCAGGCGCACGTGAAAATTGTCACGCGGCGCGGCACTTTTGAAGGCCACCAGGACAACCCCAAGGGAGATCCGAGGAATCCGCTTTCCTGGGATGAATTAATTGAGCGCTTTCATGATCTGACGGGCCCGGTACTTGACGCCGAGGCAAGGAAACTAATTGTCGAGCGTGTGCGCTCGCTTGAGAGACTCAAGAGTATCGAGGAAATAACATCGCTTGCGGCGATAGGAGAGGGCGCTCGCGCCTAACTACCGTTTTGGATCAGGCGGATTTTGAAGTGTTTTTTTTCTTTTTCCCGGGTTTGATCGAGTCCGGGCTCCCTGCGCTGGTCGCCTCGGCTATGCGCAAAAGAAGACTGATTCCCATTCCCATCCGCATGGCCAACCGCTCAAGTAGTTGGGTCGCCATGCCTGGCATATAGCGCTCGGGGTCCTTGGAGCCTAAAAGAAGCAGGCCCAGTAGTTGCCCTCCGTCGCGCAGGGGAATAATGGCGGTCGAGTGCAGGGAGGAGCGCACTTCGTCTGGAAACGGAGCGCCCGCTCCCTCCTCGATCCCACCTGCAAGAAGCACGTCACCTGGAAATTCTCCATCGTCCTCATCTACAAGGCGTATCCGGCCTGGTTTATCCATCTCCTCGCGCAAGGCCTCTTTTTCTGACTCGTATATGAGGATGCTTACATGCTCAAGAGAGAATCGCTTTTCGATCTCCTCGGCGATCCGAGTCAGGCTCGTCCCCGTGGGTTCGGGCCGGAAGAGGAGGTTTTCGATTGCAACAAAATCTCCTTCGATCTGCTCGTTCTGCCGCACGAGTTCGATAGTCTCATCGAGAAGGGCCATGAGTTCCTGACGTTCATCGTTGAGACGCTCAAAGAGACGGGTTCGGATATCGACAAGATTTTCCCCCGAGTCGCTTTCCTTAAGGAGGCCACTAATTTGAACGAGTTCAGGATTGTCGAGAAAAAAATCGGGGTTCTCTTCTAGGAACTTCACAACTTGCTCCGCCGTGATCGGCGCCATCTGGCATCTCCAGGGTATTAAAGGTGGCAATGCGGGCGGCAAAGCTAAGTGCTGTGGGCGGGAGCCATAAGAAGATAGTATCACTCTGAGCGTGAATGACAATATTCACACAACAAGGATAATAAAAATTACACGGAATAGTGAATTTGCAGGCAAGGGGCAGGTCTTAAAAGCGGGCGGTGAATCTATAAACAATTTTTGAATAGTGCTAGAATCCTGACATCGCAAATGTTTGGAGAGGCGGCGCCAGGGTTGTTTGTTGGTCCTTTATTGCCTTTTTCAAGTTGATGATGACCAGTTTATGTGGTCCCCCCCCCGGGGGGCCTCGGGAGGTGAAATGGAACCAGTTAATCCGTCTCGCACTACTATTGGCTTCATTGGAATCGGAAAGATGGGAACCCCCATGTCGCGCCATTTGCGCCGGGGAGATTTTACGGTGCTCGGGTACGACACGGACCCCGCAGCGCTTGAGCGCGTCAAACCAGATGGCGTTCAGGCCGCCGCCTCGCTGGCCGAGTTGGCCGAGCGCTCGGACGTGATAATCACAATGTTGCCGAGCAGTGATATTGTCGAGCTGGTAATTCTCGGCGAGGGGGGCGTTGCCGAAAATATGGCGGCTGGCAAGCTGTTGATCGATATGAGTTCGTCCTATCCCCGGCGGACGGCCGCATTGGCCAAAAATCTGGCCGATCGCGGCATCCTCATGCTCGGGGCTCCCGTTTCGGGCGGGGTTATCGGGGCCGAGGCCGCGACGCTTGCCATCATGCCTGGCGGGGCCAAGGCGCTCGTCGATGCGGCGATGCCCCTGTTCGAAATCCTGGGCGGTAATATCGTTCACATTGACGAGGCGGTCGAGTCGGGCCACGCCATGAAGTGCGTGAATAATTTTCTCTCGGCCACGAATCTTCTCTCCTCGATCGAGGCCATGGCCTTTGGTGCAAAGCTGGGGCTCGATCCCGATAAGGTGCTCGATGTCGTGAACAGCGGCTCGGGAAGAAATTCTGGAACCTACGATAAGTGGCCGCGATTTCTCCTGCCGAGGGATTTCACCATTGGTTTTACGGTAGGGCTCATGCATAAAGACCTCACGATGGCTACGGATCTGGCTCGGGAGATGGGCGCGACCATGTTCATGCTCAATCATGTGCGCGAGGTGTATGGTTTGGCGTGTTCGCGCTATGGAGCTGACGGGGATCAGGGTCTATTACTCGAAATGCTTGAGGAGTGGGTTGGCCAAACGGTTGGGCAGCCTCCAGGCACAGATCCGAAACATCAATAGCCCGGTATTTTGACTCAAGGTTACACCTTAATGGGAATATGGATTGAAGATGAAAAATATGATTCGCTATAAAATGTTTGCTCTTCGCATGCCGCTTATCGTGCTGCTCATGGTGGTGGCGTTCTCTGCCGGAGGTTGCAGTTGGTGGGATAAAAACGTTTCTGAAAAGGTGAAGAATGTCACTACCGGGCAGCTCACAATCACGAGCGACCCGCCGGGTGCAGATGTTTTCGTTAACGATGTCTTTCAAGGAAAGTCGCCTGTTACCCTGAATTACAGTTACGGCATCAAGGATATGTTTAACGGATTTATTGTCGTGGTTCAGAAGGAAGGTTATCTGCCGGTACGCCGCGAGGCCTCGATTAAGACAGGAAGCGTCTCTTTTCGTCTAATAAAAAAAAGGCGTAGGCGTGAGCTTAAAAATAGGTAAAATCGGTCAATTCAGAGGCTGGAGCGGTGTCAGTCTGACCCCTTTTAGGTGGGCAGATGTAACCCTTTGAAATTAATGTATTTGCGCTGCCTTTTATCGAATTGACAATCTGCCCCTCTCATTGCTACAAGAAGAGGCTTTTCTGGGCCTGCTCTGGGCGCAAATGTCTTGGGGTGGGTGAGATTTTTTTAGCGGTTATCCGATTTCAAAAGGCGCGGGAGATGAAAAATCCGCGCGGATGATATGGGCCTATTGGCCTGGGAGATTCACCTCATGTACGCAGTGGTTGAAACTGGTGGAAAACAGGTTCGCTTAGAGCAGGGTGATTCGGTGAAGGTCGAGCGGATTGATGGCGAGGTTGGCGAGGCAATAGAGCTTGACGATGTTCGCTTGATTGTCGATGGCGAAAACATTGTCGCCGATAAGGGCTCGCTTGATGCCTCGACAGTCAAGGCCGTGATTCGTGGCCATGGTCGGGGCGATAAGGTGTATGCTTTTCGCTTCAAACGTCGCAAGAATATTCGCACGAAGCGGGGACATCGCCAACACTACACCGAGATTGAGGTGACTGATATCCTCAAAGGGAGCAATTAGACATGGCGCATAAAAAAGCAGGCGGTAGCTCTTCGAACGGGCGCGATAGCATAGGTCGCCGTCTTGGTGTGAAGCGGTTCGCGGGCCAGTTCGTCAAGGCCGGTGAGATTCTCGTCCGCCAGCGTGGAACGGTGTTCCATCCTGGTGATAATGTTGGCCTGGGGAATGATCATACCTTGTTCGCCAAAGCCAGCGGAAAAGTTCAGTTTAAACGAAAGGCGAAGGCCCGCCGCTTTGTGAGTGTAGAGCCCGCTGAGTAGATTCTTGTCCCTGTAATCCGCCGCGGCCCCGCGATGTTTGTCGATACAGCAACTCTGCATATTGAATCAGGCAAGGGCGGGGACGGGTGCCTGAGTTTTCGGCGCGAGAAGTTTATCCCCAAAGGGGGGCCGGACGGCGGACATGGTGGTCGAGGTGGCCATGTCATTTTCCGGGCCACCTTCCACGTCAACACCCTTCTCCATTTTCGCCATCAATCTAGACTTAAAGCGCAGGCTGGACAGGCTGGCATGGGTAGCCGCAGACACGGTGCCGATGGCGAGGATTTGCTCGTCTCGGTTCCCATCGGCACGATAGTGCGCGACGCGGAAACGGGCGAGCTGATTGCCGATTTTTCCGAGGATGAGCAAGAAGTAATTCTTGCCTCTGGTGGGCGCGGAGGGCTTGGCAACGAGTTTTTTAAAAGCTCGACCAACCGGGCACCCCGGAAAACCACCAAGGGCAAGCCGGGCGAGGAGAGGGAACTCGATATAGAGCTCAAACTCCTGGCCGACGTAGGGCTGCTTGGCATGCCGAACGCAGGCAAATCCACCCTCATTTCCCGAATTTCAGCCAGCCGCCCCAAGATAGCGGACTATCCGTTCACTACCCTTGAGCCCAATCTCGGGGTCGTGGATTTGGGAGGCTATCATTCCTGTGTGGTGGCAGATATTCCAGGAATTATTCCGGGTGCGCATGCCGGCAAAGGGCTTGGCGCGCGTTTTTTACGGCATGTGGACAGATGCTCGTTGCTGCTCCATCTGGTTGATGCGAGCGTGCCGCTCGATCATGCCCTAGCCGATATGGATGCGATTTCAAAAGAACTTGAACTGTTCTCGCCCGATCTTGCCCTAAAGCCGCGCTTGGCGGTGATGACGAAGCTTGATGTGACAGAGGCCAAAGAGCAGATAGAGGCTCTTCAGGCGGGGATCGAGTCTAGAGGTTATGAAGTGTTAGGGATTTCATCTGTTTCAGGATTTGGCCTTCAGGCGCTTATCGGGTGTCTTTCGCGTGCACTTCTCGAGCAAGAGGAAAATTCGAAGGATCTTGAAGCCGGTAGCAGTGCCGGTGGCACTGCCAGTGAAGATGCCGCAGACAACGGCGAGGGGGCGCAGGCCCCATGAGAAAAGCGGCGCAACAAAGGCGCAAGGATTCCTCACTCAAGAGCCGCCGTATTGTCGTGAAGGTGGGTAGCTCTGTCCTCACATCGCCCGAGGAGAGTGGTGTGAATCGCCGGGTGCTAGGGCGAATTGTCTCGCAGGTAACGGCGTTGTCCTCCTCGCGGCGCGAGGTTGTTCTCGTTTCATCGGGTGCGATCGCGGCCGGACTTAAGCGGCTGGGAATGAAGGCCATGCCGTCGGGCATCCCGGAGCGCCAGGCCGCCGCCGCCGTGGGCCAGCCCATATTGATGGAGGCATATAGTCGTGCCTTCAAGCGCCGGGGGTTGGACATGGCCCAGGTGCTGCTCACCCACGCGGATCTTGATGCGAGGGGGCGCTTTCTGAACGCCTGTAATACGTTCGAAACCCTTCTCTCGCGGAAGGTGGTCCCCATCGTTAATGAGAATGACACGGTGTCCATCGAGGAGCTCCGTTTTGGCGACAACGATATACTCGCCGCCCAGGTGGCCCAGATGATCCGAGCAGAGTTGGTGGTCATTCTTTCGGACGTCGAGGGGCTCTACGATGCAGACCCCAGAATATCCCCCGATGCCCAGATGCTCTCCCGCGTCGAGGGCCTGCCCTCTGGCGTTATGAAGGCGGCTGGCCAAAGCGTGAACCCGCTGGCCCATGGCGGGATGGCGGCTAAGATGAACGCCGTCAAGGTGCTCAACCGGGTGGGTATTTCTACCCTAATTGTCAGGGGGCGTACGCCGGGGATTATTAAACGTGCCCTTGAAGGCGAGGTGCTCGGGACGCTTTTCATTCCCAATGGCTCGCGCTTGAAGGGAAAAAAGGGTTGGATTGGGACCACGGCGAGCCCAAAGGGGTGGCTTCGTCTCGACGATGGCGCTGTTCGGGCGCTTGTTGAGCGCGGAAAAAGCCTCTTGCCAAGTGGGGTAGCGGAGGTCGGGGGGGATTTTCGGTTCGGCGACCTGGTGGACATTCGGGATTTGAAGGGGAAATCCCTTGGACGAGGATTGATCAATTACGATGCCGCCCAGATGAGGCAAATTGCTGGAAAGCAGACGAGTGAAATCTCGGCGATTCTAGGGGGCAAGGAATTTGACGAGGTCATCCATCGCAACAATTTGGCCCTGATCGACTGACTTATATTTAACGGCGGCGGAAGGTCATTGAAAATAGGTATTTTGGGGGGAACTTTTAATCCGATTCATTATGGCCATCTGCGCCCTGCCGAGGAGGTGCGAGTGGCACTGGGCCTTGAGCAGGTACGTTTTGTCCCATTGGCCGTCCCCGCACATAAGTCAGAAGACGATATTGCCCCGGCCGCCGATCGTCTCGAAATGGTCCGCATGGTCCTTGATGGGCATCCCCACTTTGTTTGCGACTCTATTGAAATTGATCGGGGTGGGGTTTCATATTCCGTCGATACGCTGGCCGCTATGCTCGAGGGATCCTGCCGGGGGCATGATATTTTTTTCATCATTGGGGCCGATGCTTTTTCGCTTTTGAGCACCTGGCGCGAGCCACTACGACTGCTGAAAATGACGAATTTTGCTGTCACCCTTCGAGGGGAGCAAAATGCAGTTGAGGTTATGAGCGTTGTAGAGTCGACTTTAAGAGATTTAGACGATGGCGTAAGGTTCAACAAAAATAGCGATAATACGTATCAATATATTGATTCTGAAAGAGTTATAAGATTCGCTTCCGTTAACACGCTTGATATCTCCGGAACCAAGATACGGGGTCTAGTATTTTCTGAAAAATCTTTACAAAATTTATTGCCTCCGGTTGTTGAAGCATTTATAATCCGGCGCGGATTGTATAGAAGCAATGGAAATGGCAACTAAACTTACGAGGTATTTTTGATCGATTTCAGCGATAGGCTTCAGATAATCAGCGAGGTCGTAGATTCTAAAAAAGGCTTAGACCCCACGATTCTAGACCTTCGGGGGCTATCGTCCGAGCTCGATGCCTTTTTTATTTGTCATGGTACGAGTACCCGTCACGTAAGGGCTTTGGCAGATGCAATTGAAGAAAAGCTCATAGAAATCAAAGAAAAGCCGTTATTTGTAGAAGGGATGAGCGAAGGTACCTGGGTTTTGATGGATTGTGGTGATGTAGGAGTCCATATCTTTGATGAAAAGGTAAGGGATTACTACCGCCTAGAAGAGCTTTGGTCACATGCCCCAGTGTTTGATGTGAAGGCCCTTGGTTCCGCCCCTAATTCAATTTCTTGATAGTACTTGAGGGTATGACGTGAAACATTTGAAAAAAAAGCAATTAGATGCTCTCGTTTCCCGCCTTAACGAAGTGCGCAGAGATATTGTGGGAGATGTAGAGTCTGTGCAACGCCAGAGCAACGAGCTGGGAACCGATGGCACACAGGATATCGGAGATTTGGCGGCGGCCACCTATTCCAAGCAGGTCATGATGGAGCTTGGCGAGAGAGAGCGTGGTCGCCTTCGCGAGGTCGAGCTGGCCTTCAAGCGAATCGAGGATGGCACCTATGGTATTTGCGAGGAGTCGGATGAGCCAATTCCCTTCATCCGGCTAGAGGCCATCCCGTACACCCGCTTCACGGTGGCGGCGCAAAGCGAAATGGAAATTCGAAAGAGAACAGGCGGGGTTTAGGGTAGCCAGAGTATGGGAATTCGCCTGCTTATATCGCTGGCTCTTCCTCTTGCCCTTGCCGTTTATATCCTGCATTTCAACCGGTCCATGGTTGATTTCCGTGTGGCGGAGAATTTTTCCGTCTCCATGCCCATTGTCGTCTTGATTTTTATCTCCGCCATGGGCGGGGCCCTGCTTGCCGGTCTGCTCGGTTGGAGCGAATCGGGCGTTGCCGGTTTTTTCCGCATGCTGGACCTGCGCAAAGTACGCCGCCGCTCACGGGCGCAACGCACCCTTGCCAAGGCCGAAGGCCTCCGCACTCGTGGTAAAATCAAGGCAGCCAGAAGACATGCAAGAAAAGCCGGGCGCCTCGATCCCGATTTATCCTCCGCTTTCTCGTTGGCGGGCGATTTGGCCGCCGAGGCTGGCGATCTCGAAGAAGCCATCCGTTGCAATGAAAAACTCTATTCATTAACGCCAGACTCCCTTGAAGCCCTTGTCCGTCTTTCCGCCAATCTTGAAGCCGTGGGACGTGCAGGCGAGGCCGAGAATATGCTCCTTCAAATGGGAGAGCGCGGTGCGGTGCACCCGGACGTTCTCAGGCGTCTGAGGGATATGTTTGCCGCCCAGGAGCGATGGGATGAGTCTCTGGCCGTTTGTCGGAAGCTGGTCTCAACCTGGGCCTCCCCCTCCCAGCGAAATGCCGACAAAATAGCCGAGGGAGAAATCTTGATGTCGGGGGCGGCCTTGAAAATATTGCTTTCGGACGGCAAGGGCGCCGCGCCGCTTTTGGAGCAGGCCATTCGTTGCCTACCCGAGGATAGCAAGCCGCGTCTCTGCCTGGGCGATGCCTGGCTGCTTGCTGGGCGCGAGCGCCGGGCACTCAAAACATGGGAAGAGGGCTACCGACATCTTGGCGCACCGGATTTTTTGCACAAAATCGTGGCGCACCACCGACCGAATGAAGATGAGAAGGCCAGGCGTCAGGCGGCCTCCGCGATGCTCTCGTGCGGAAAGATGCGCGATGGAGACCCTATTCCTCTGGTCATGGCAGCCTCGCTGCTATTCGGGGCAGGGCGGAGCGAGGAGGCCCGAAAGTGGCTCGAAGTTGCCGCAGACAAGGCACCCGACCATGGCGCCGAGGCTAGCTGGGTAGGTGTCGTGATGGGTCTGCTCGATGCGCGAGGTAAGCTCGATGCGGGCGATCGGCTCGCTGCCGAGAGTGCGTTTCAGAAAGTTGCCGAGGAGGCGGGCAGAAAGATATTGGGCGAGCCCGCCTCAGGATTCGTCATCCGACCGGCAGAGGTTTCCTCCGCCGGATAACAGGGGACAGATTGAAGGAGAAAATAGTGTCTATCACGAAAATCGGTGTTCTGGTGTTGATGCTAGGATTTTTATCATTCGCGGGCGAGGGAGTTGTCTCTCAGGCCGAGGCGGCGAAAAAATGCAAGAAAGGCGAGACTCCGGTCGAGGATATTGGCACGGGGAAAATCACGTGTGAGGGTGGTGATACGCTCGATACGACAACTGTGGTGCAGAGGCCGCTGGGCCGCCCCGGAAAGCCTGGTTCACCCGGAAGACCGGGTAGCCCCGGAACGACTTCCACTTCTGGGAAAAGCTGTGGGCTCAAGAAATGGGGCTGCGAGGAGGTCTGTCAGCAGGCCTATCTCAGCGAGGCGGGCGCCTCGACGACGGGGGCCTCCCAGCGGGCAAAAGTGCGCCGTGGTTCCTGCCGCAAGGTCTGCGAGAAAAAATTCGACTGCGAGGCTAAGCCGCCAAAGTCTCCTTGAAGAACGAAGGGCGGTAATTACTTGACTTTAAATCTTTCCGTGCTTACGGTATTCGGGATCTCGCCCCTCCCGTAAGCGGGTTGCCCCGTGCTAGTTCCTTTGGAGCCGTATTGATGAAGCCTGTAGCCCTTGCCAGTGATCATGGCGGCTTTGCCATAAAGGAGTTGGTGAAGGGTGTGCTCGATGTAAGGGGCATCCCCTACACGGATTACGGTACAAATTCGGATGAGTCCTGTGATTATCCCGACTTTGGCGCCCCTGCAGCCCGTGCGGTTAGCGAGGGCACCTCGGATAAAGCGATCATCAGTTGTGGCTCCGGAGCTGGCATGACTATCGTGGCGAATAAATTTCCGGGCGTTCGTGCCGTAAATTGCTACGATGAGTGGATAACGCTATTGAGCAGACAACATAACGACGCTAATGTCATGGCTCTTGGCGAGCGTGACATTGATCCCGACGAGGCGCGGCGTCTGGTTGGCCTCTGGCTCGACACCCCATTTGAGGCGGGTCGCCATGCCCGGCGCGTTTCTAAAATTTCAGAACTGGAGCGGTCGCCTGAGACCGCTATCTGACCCCATCGCCCTGGGCGATTATTAAATGAAGTGTCCGACCTGCTCTCATCCCGACAGCCGTGTCGTCGATAGCCGGACGACGAAGGAAGGCAACGCCATCCGCCGCCGGCGTGAATGCGAATCCTGCAGTCACCGATTTACCACCTATGAGCGGGCCGAGGTAACTTGGCCGCTCATCGTCAAAAAAGACGGCTCAAGGGGTAACTACGACCGTGAAAAAATCCGCCTTGGCATACAGAAGGCGCTTGAGAAGCGCCCCGTCCCTGCCGAGGAGCAGGAGGCTATCGTCGATAGGATCGAGCGATTTGTTCTCGACACCGGGGAGAAGGAAATTTCGACTTCGGCCATTGGCGAGAAAGTGATGGACGAACTCAGGGAAACTGATCAGGTTGCCTACGTTCGCTTTGCTTCCGTTTACCGCTCTTTCGGGACGGTGAAGGATTTCGAGGAAGAGCTGCAAAAACTCGATAAGGCTCGAAGCTAGAATATATCTCGTCCGCTTTTTATTTTTATTTTTTCTCGGTTCGCGTTCGCGGCCAAACGGTTGTTTTGCGGCATCATTGGCTGCGTTGAATTCATTTTGGGGGAGTAGGCAATGACCACCATCGTTCAAGTCATCGCAAGGGAAATTTTGGACTCAAGGGGGAATCCGACCGTAGAGGTGGATATGCATCTCGCGGGGGGCGGCTTTGGTCGCGCGGCGGTCCCGAGCGGTGCAAGCACAGGTAAGCGCGAGGCGGTTGAACTGCGCGACGGCAAGAAGGCTTATTTTCTCGGAAAAGGTGTCACCAAAGCGGTTGATAACGTCAACAATAAAATTGCCCCCGCCATCCTGGGCACAGACGCATCGGACCAGCGCACCCTCGATATTGATTTGTGTGAGCTTGATGGCTCAAAGAACAAGGGCAATCTAGGGGCCAACGCAATTCTCGCGGTCTCCATCGCTGCGGCGAAGGCCTCGGCAGACGCGTTCGACTTGCCGCTCTATCGCTATCTCGGCGGGGCGGGCGCCTCGACCATGCCTGTGCCGATGATGAACATCGTCAACGGCGGCGCCCACTCGGACAACAGTGTCGATTTTCAGGAGTTCATGGTGATGCCCGTTGGCGCCAAGAATTTCCCCTCGGGGCTTCGGATGGGGGTCGAGATATTCCATGCGCTCAAAGATGTGCTGAAAAAGCGTGGCTATGGAACCGCCGTGGGCGATGAGGGTGGTTTTGCCCCCGATCTCAAGAGTAACGACGAGGCTGTAGAGTCGATTCTGGAGGCGACGGTCAAGGCGGGTTACAAGCCGGGCGAGGATATTATGCTCGCCCTCGATCCGGCCTCAAGCGAGTTTTACGAGAAGGGAAAATATGTCTTCCGCTGGTCGGATGGGAGCAAGAAGAGCTCGGATGAGTTGGTGAAGTTTTATGAGAGCTGGGTGCGGCAGTATCCGATTATCTCTATCGAGGATGGTTGCGCCGAGGACGATTGGGATGGCTGGGCAGCCCTGACAGAGGCGCTGGGCGGCCAGATTCAGCTTGTAGGCGATGATCTGTTCGTGACGAACACAGAGATACTTAAAAAGGGAATCAACCAAAAGATCGCCAACAGCATTCTCATCAAGGTCAACCAGATTGGCACGCTGACGGAAACGCTTGAGGCAATTCAGATGGCCTCACGCGCCGGCTATACCTCGGTGGTCTCTCATCGCTCGGGCGAGACCGAAGACACCACTATCGCCGACCTGGCCGTGGCGACGAATGCCGGGCAGATCAAAACCGGTTCGGCCTCCCGGACGGATAGGCTGGCCAAATATAATCAGCTGCTTCGGATTAACGAGGAACTTGGTGACTCGGCGGTTTATCCGGGCCTGGAGGCGTTCTTCAACATTGCAGGTGCGGGCAAGAAGACTCGAAAACGGAAATAAAAAAATCGCGAACGTGGCTCGGGGTTCGTTTGAACCACCGAGTCACGCTCGCGGGTTATACCGAAAATATATGAGTGCTTACTAGGCCGCCATTTTCTCGGATTTCACGCCTATGGCGCTTCCTACCAACCTGCCGAAACAATCTGGGCAATAGCCGCTGGAAACTTTGCTGGCCTCGTTTTCTTTTACCGTGGCCTGAAGTTTTTCGACCTCTTCCATTTCAACCAGAATCTCACTGCATACACAACATTGCATTGCCATCAGAGTGCCTCCTTTCGAGTTAGTGCAACGGGCTTCCCTGTCCGTTAATTAACCTATCGGCGCTGGATTAAAAGGGATTAGTTCTTTTATGTGTTTATTTTTCGAAGGGTGTTTTTTCGCTTAAGTCTTCTGATATCGGGCCGATAAAGGCCAGCTGAAGCCAGCCTCCGGGATGGTCGGAATCTGGCCAGAGAGATTTGATTATTCTCGCTTTGGCTATGTTTTTATAGTTTTAGCAGCAGAGTTTGACGAATAAGTTATTTGGAAAGGAGCATGCGAACGGCGCCTTTTTCATCGGCAAAAGCCAGGTCGGCCCGCCCGTCTTCGTTGAAATCACCTGAAACTAGGTTTGAGGCGAGGGATGATGCAAGGGGAATCGTCCAACGAGACACCCAGCGTCCGCTCTTGAGGGCGAGGGCGGCCAGGTGGCGCCCGCCAATTTTGGGCACCACGATCTCATGGGCCCCCGCTCTTAGGATTACCGTGTGCTGCCAGAGGTTGCGCGAACCTATGGTGTGGGTGGAGAACCCCGGCCTCCGCGCACGCTCGCTGAGGTTGTCTCCCGCTTGTTCAAGGGCGAGTAAATAGCCCGCCAGGTGCGGGGTCTCGATTGCCAGGACTTGCGCTTTCCCCTTGCCCATATGGTGTACCCCGAGAAGATGAGACCAGCGG
>JABJAL010000097.1 GCA_018669005.1 Nitrospinaceae bacterium | reverse complement strand
TCGGAAAGAGAAGCTGAGTTTTAATTGGAAAGGGATTTCCTTTCCGAACGGTTTCGGATCGCTAGCTCAACCAGGTAGAGCAACGGACTCTTAATCCGTAGGTTCGGGGTTCGATTCCCCGGCGGTCCACCAGATTATGTTTAGGAAACCCGGGACTTTCCCGGGTTTCCTTTTTTGGGGAAGGAGAGGGATTTTCCTCGACTGCGACATCCTCCAGCAAAATTAGCCCCACCCCAGCCAACTAGGGCCAAGGTGGGGTTTATGCTAACTGAATGATATCTCTCCTAATCCATCCAATTATCGGGTTGTGAACACCTAACTGCTAAGGTTTCCGAGCCCAGGGTGATATTGGTAGCGGGTTTGAAAGTGGGCGGTTCCGCTCCTATTTTTCACTTTCAAGAATTTGCCTGACACACCCGTAAAATATCCAATTCAAGTCAATATGACCAAAAAATGACTTTTCCTTGACAAGTCTAAGACAACAAGAAAAATCCAACGGATTAGATTTAAGTTAGGAATTTTGAACTTGTTTGAATTGTACCCCGTAGAAACTTAAGGGGGTGCCAATGAAGTTTGGGTTTTTCGGAGATAGGTTCGATGTCTGCAGATTTAATCGATTTTTGGGCTTCAGGATCCATACCATGGGTCGAATTTATTTTGCTACTCGTTGTGGTCAACGCTCTCTTGCTTTCAGGAGGCGGAAGCAAAAAGGGATTGCTCCGCTGGGTGTCGAAAATCACGACAGGCATGTCCAAGAAGAGTAGGTCTGCCAATGCTAAAGCCGCCACCGTGAGCGCGAAAAGGAAGCGTTCATCCGAGAACAAGGGCTGGGATGTTAACCTGCCGGTGGCTACTCCAACTTTCAAAGTGAATTCGAAAAGGAAGCGCTCGCCCAATCGCGAGAGTTGGTCATCAAGTGAAATCCCGATGGCGCAATCATCGTTCAGCGTGAGCGAACTCAGAATTCAATCGTCAAAAAGGTTGAACAAGGAATGGGCGTTTGATGAGGTTGTGTCGAGCGGCGTGAAACAGACCGTTAAGCCAAGCCGGTCAGCCGCGACGATAAAGGACGCTCCCCGTGTCAGGAACGCCGTCTCTAAATTTGCTCCAGCTGAATCGAAAGTGCTTAATTTCCCTCTTCAGAAAATGCTATCTCCCATCCGCATCGGGCGGCGCAGTTGTACTCGTGAAATTCCTGAAATGGAATAGGAGTTAATATGCTTGAAAAAGAATCCTTTAATGAATTACTGTTTCGGGATGTTTTGGATTTTGTTAATGAAGTTGTGATTGTTGTTGAAAAAGATACCGGTAATGTCCTGCTCTGGAATTTGGCTGCGGAAGATATGTACGGCTATACCAAGGATGAAATCTTGGGGAAAAGTATTAACACGATAATTCCAGACGGTTATACAGCAGCCCCACGCCGAGAAGATGTTTTTGAATCTGATATTTCTGAATCTTTCAAATCTGTACGGCAAGGGAAGAATGGTGATTTGCAAGTAGTGGAAATTGAACTTCATCCTCTACGAAATAAAATTGGTAAACTCGCAGCCGTTTTGGGAATTCATTGTTTCGCCTGATTGTTATGTATCAAGTAGGAATGGGTAGACTGTAGTCCGGGATGATAAAGCACGTATAAGACACTGTTACTCGACTGAATCTGAATTTCGACATGCTTGGTTAAATTCAGTCCCACCCCAGCCAACCCGAGTTTAGGTGGGGCGTTCGATAACTATTTGATATGTTTTCTAAACTCTTCAAATAGAGAGAGTTGCTCATTCTTCCCATTTTCCTCTTCGTCGACTCTTAATCCGTAGGTTCGGGGTTCGATTCCCCGGCGGTCCACCATAATTTCACTAGGAAACCCGGGGCTTTCCCGGATTTTCTCTTTTTTTGCGATTTTTTTACACATTCATAACAATTTTTCGGCCCATGTATATATATTGTTAGTGGATGTTTTTGTCTTATTTGGCAATATGCTCGATTCTATTGCGCCAAAGTGAACAGTCAACGGAGATACAAAAGATGCTAACAATTACTGAGAAGATAGGCGGCAAGGAGTATGTTCAGGCGATTTTGGACATCACTTATGAAAAAATTCTCCTCGACTCAAGAGTTTCTCGCTTCATCGACAGCATGGGCGTTAACGGACAGGCGGGAAAACGAATTCCGTTTCTGGCGTATGCCCTTGAGGGAGCGGATGAAATGTCGGGCAATGACATGCGTCGGGCTCATGCGACTCTGGTCGAGGAGGGTTTGGATGACGTCCATTTCGATGCAATTGCGGAACATCTGAAATCCACGTTGACCGGGTCGGAGGTGTCTCCTGAACTCATCGAAGAAATCATGGCCATGATTGAATCAACCCGCAAGAAGGTGCTTGGGAAAGATTCCGATGAAAAATCCGAGGAAGGTGGAATTCAAGATTTCAACGACGAGGCCCTGAGAAACGAGCTTATTGGGCTTGCTGGAAACGAGTTGGAATTCATCGCCAAGAATACCGGCGAGTCCGTAGGAAAACAATTAACCACCATAAGGCACAGCATAGATGATTTCGGCAACATTCAAAAGAAAATCGAGGAAGTTAACAAAGAGGCCACGGAAATTCATTCGCATATGGATACGGTCGCTCGTGAGTCCATAGACAGTGCGACTCAGTTGGAAGAAGTTTCCAACAAAATGTTAAATCTCGAGCAACGTTTTGGCTCCATCAACAATTTATTGAAGACCATTAATACAATCGCAGATCAAACCAACCTCTTGGCTTTAAATGCCACGATAGAGGCGGCCAGGGCTGGGGAAAGCGGCAGGGGCTTTGTTGTGGTTGCCAATGAGGTCAAGGAACTTTCAAAAACGACCAAAACGGCAAATGAGGAGATTCAAACCAATCTTTCTCAAATAGGCCAAGCCATACAAGGTCTGTCTAAAGATATCGAATCTGCCAAGGGGAAAATGAATTCTTCTCTTGAGAAAGTGGATTTAACTCAAAAAAAGATCGTTAACATTGACACTCAAACCTCAGAATTTCATAACATAGTCCTTGAATCAATGAGTAATTTTCAAGCACTGAATGAAAATTCAGGTACGATGGAAAATGATATTTCCGAGCTCAATACCATCGGCAAGACATTTTCATATCTTTTGGAGATGATGAAAAATCAAGGTGTTTTCCAGGAATCCCTTGATCCGCTGGAAAGGTTGGGTCCCATTGTGGCGGCAAGTAATTTCAATGCCCCAGAGCGATTTACTAAAAAGGAAGAAGAATACGTACTGAAAGAAGATGACATTCTCATTTCGGCGACCGACACACGGGGAATCATTACTTTCGCCAATGGGTGTTTTTACGACTTAGCCCAGTACGAGCAGGGGTCTTTGATGGGGAAACCCCATAATATTATCCGCCATCCGGATATGCCCAAAACCGCATTTGCAGATTTATGGAACGTCATAAAAGCGGGAAAACTTTGGCAAGGTTATGTGAAAAATCGTGGGAAACTAGGAAGAATTTACTGGGTAAAAGCTACAGTATTTCCTTGCTTTGATAACGGAAAATGCACTGGATATCTGTCTGTTAGAAGTAAACCCTCGCCAGAGGCGATCAAAACGGCCATTGGAGCCTATAGGCTAGTGCCGTAACGATGTTGCGATCCACCCAAGAAACCCGGGGTTATTCCCGGGTTTCTTTTTTTTGTTCAGCGCACGTGAATATGTTCCTACCGTGTTCGGCCCGTTGATGTGTCCAGTGGATGAACGTCTGTGACAAGTCTCTCATCGAAGGGGAAGGGTGTGTAGATATCCGGGTCGCTTTCGGTGACGACGAGATTGTTCTCCAGTCGGAAACCACCGATTCCCTTCTTGCCGGCATAAGGCTCAAGGTTGAAAGTCATCCCCGCCTCAAGGGGTTTTGGAGAGTCGTAGACGGTGCGGCTGAAGTAGGGAGGCTCCCAAGGGTTAGTGCCTGAGCCGTGGCCCAAGCTGTTAAGCACATAAGGCTCGGCCGCCTTGTACACATCCAGCGTTGTGTTGCCGGGCCTGGCGGCGGCGCACGCGTTCCATACCGAGTTGTAACTCTTCATGTGCCATTCGATTTGCTCGCTTGTCGGTTTAATGTCGCCGCAGATAACAGTGCGTGTGAAGTCGCCCCAATAGCCATTGTAGCAGGCCCCGATGTCGATAATCACCGGGTCGCCCTTTCTGATGTAGCGATCCGAGGTAAAGCGGCGGTAGGGGGCTGTGTACGGGCCCGAGCAAACGATATTGGCGCATTGGGTCCATTCGCTCCCCATGGCGGTCATTGTCTGCCAGGCGACCGAAAGCACTTCGCATTCCTTTACGCCGGGGCGAAGAAAATCTTGCGCTGCGTCCATCGCGGCCTCGGTCATGACTGTAGCGGCTTTTAGGCAGGCGATCTCGTCTGGGGTCTTGGTAATCTTTGCTTTACTCAGCACCGGATAGCCGTTGACGAAGCGGGTTTTCGGGAACGCTTCTTTTAGGCATTCCTCCATAAGCGGATCCCATACATCGATGCCTACGGTTTTATTATCAAGGCTGCCGATGAGGCCAGCTAAAAGGTCTGCCCATTTCTTCACTCCTTCAGGCTCGTTTAGAATGGCACGCTCCTGGATCTGCTCGGGGGCCATCCAGGTCATCGATTCACGGCAATATTCATCGTCCATGGTGAACAGGATCGGCTCTTTTCCCTCGGCCAGGACGGTGGTGAGCTTGTTTGAATATGTTGGGCCAAGATGGGATCTTGCGCTGGTCAGATAGCGTGAATCCTCGGTGGCAAACACGAAGAGCGCATCGACATTGGACTCGGCGAGGGCGTCCTTTGCTTTTTGAAGGCGCTCGCGTTTCATGCGAGGAAAATCGATTCTCTCTTCCCAGTCTACGCTCATGAAACCTTTGGACATGTCGAATCTCCCTCTTTTTCAGTTTTAGGTCTGCCCCTCCGCAAGATAGGAGGCGGCATTTAAATAGACAAAATCACTTTTCCAAGGACTTTTCCGCTCTGAACTCTCTCGTGCGCCTGGTTTGCCTCTTCCAATGAAAACTTTTGGTCGATGTTGATCTTGAACATGCCCTCGCGGAGTAGCGGTGTGAAATGGCGTATCAGCTCCGGCACTCTGGAAAATAAATTCGCAAATACCATGCCGTGGACGCAGGCGTCCTTCCCCATGAGCGCCGGAATTCGGAAGCTCGCTCGGGGCTCTTTTCCAATGCCAATGCCGACTACGACGATGCGGCCCCTCACACGGATGGCATCCATATCTTTGTCAAAATTATCCACACCGGCAACGTCTATGATGGCGTCGACACCTCGCCCGCCGGTAAGCGTCTTGCAACGCTCGGCAAAATCTTCTTCCCGGTAGTTGATCGTTTCATCTGCGCCCATTGAGCGGCAAAACGCCTCTTTCTCGTCTGAGCTTACCGTTGTCAGCACGCGGCATCCGAAGCGTTTAGCTAGCTGTATCGCCGCCATGCCGACACCACCGGCGCCGCCGTGAACAAGGATGGTCTCGCCTGGCCCGACTTCAGCCTTGAAAACCAGGGCATTCCAGGCTGTGAAAAACGGCGATGTGATTCCAGCTCCCTCATCGAAACTATAGGCATCGGGTAGCTCGGCGGCCATCTCTGCGTCAATCCGGACGAGCTCGGCATAACTTTTAAACGCCAGGCCGTAAATGCGCTGGCCAATCTTGAACCCGGTGACGCCCTTGCCGATGGCGGCTACTTCGCCCGAAGTGTTGTGCCCTGGAATGTAGGGAAGTTGCGTCTCATCGCCTCTGCCGCCGAGTCGGATGATAACATCGACTGGATTCACGCCAGCCGCCTCCGCTCTGACAAGAAGTTCGCCTGGTGCGGGCGTTGGGTCTTCAACTTCATCCACCCGCATGGGATTGTTAAGGCCATACTTGTGAACTTGTATCGCTTTCATTCTCGCCTCCGCAGTGTCAGGGCTCACGATAGGAATTTTAGAGGTGTACTAACTATAGGGCATTTTCTCTGATTTTTCCTGCTAAAAACCTTTGTCCCACAAAGATCAGACGTGAAGGACCATTTTGGAGTTAGTAGGCATTCGGGGAATTGTTTTAACTTCTCTGAAAATATCTTTTTTTGAAAACGGGGTCGGATCTGACCTGAATAGAGTTGGGGAGGCATTAATTGAGCAAGGGGTCGACCTGGAAGGTGGGGTTTATTTGGCTGTGGAAAATATCCAGTTGATTTCTTTTTTCAGGGAGTCGATGTCGATGGGTTTTGATATAAAACCGTTTGCCCCTACCTGGATGGCCCTATCTTTATCCTCGTCCGTCACTTGGGCGGATACGGCGATAATGGGAATGTTCTGTGTGGCCGGGTTGGATTTAATTTTTTTGATGGCCTCGAAGCCGTTCATGAACGGCATTCTCAAGTCCATTAGAATGAGATCGGGGTGCGAGCGTTTCACGGCTGCTATCGCTTCCTTGCCGTTGTTGGCCGAGATAATTTCACTCGCACCCGACATGAGTAGCTTGATATAGACATGGTAGTGCTCGACATCGTCCACGATAAGAATAGATTTGTGCTCCCAGGGATCAGAGTTGGCGGGAAGGTGTTTCTCCGACAATGCTGATTTATTAGTGCCTGGAGAACTCTCCTTCGGTTTTGGCAATGCGAAGGTGAATATGCTCCCCTTGTCTATTTCGCTTTCTACCCAGATACGCCCGTTGTGGAGCTGGACCAGCTGGCGGATGAGGCTCAAACCTATACCGAGCCCCCCAGATCTTCTCTGGTAGCCACTTTCGAGTTGGTGAAAGCGCTCGAAGATGGAATCTATTTCATGTGGCGCGATGCCCAGCCCATTGTCATCCACGCTCACCCAGATTTCTCCCCCCTTGTAAAGAGTACGTACGTGAATTGTTCCTCCGTTGGGAGAATATTTTACTGCGTTGTCGAGTAGGTTGATGATTACCTGGTTGATTCTTGTCGGATCGCAAAGAACGGTTCCGCACGAAGGGTCGAGGTGGAGTTCCATGGAATGGCCTTCGGTGAGTTGAGGCGTCTGGGTTTCCACCAACTTTGTCACAAGTTCATTGATCGGGGTGGTTTCCATTTCGAGCTTCACGTTGCCAGATTCTATTCGGTCGAAGTCGAGGATATCCTCGATCAGACTAGTCAAATAATGCCCCGAATCTTTTATCTTGGGTGCTAGCATTTGTGTCATCTCATCGCCGCTATCTCGGATCAAAAGATCGCTAAATCCAACGATTGAGTTGAGGGGGGAGCGTAGCTCGTGGCTCATGTTGGAGAGAAAATCGCTTTTAGCTTGGCTTGCTGCTTCGGCCTCGGCCATGGCTAGCAGTAGTTTCGATTCGGCCTCCTTGCGCTCACGGATGTCACGGGCAATTGCCATGACATAATCTCGATCTTCAATCTGGAACAAGGAAAAAGAGACTTCGACCGGTATTTTTTTGTTATCCCTTGTTGTGCAAAAAAGCTCGCTAGAAAGAGACTCGTTCTCAGTTTCAAGAGTTCTGAAAATCTCCCTCATATTCGACATTTCGTTGGGATGGATTTTGCTGATCGGGAGTCCGTACATCTCTTTCTCGCTATAACCCAGAAGCACAGCAGCCTTTGGATTGGTCTCGACGATGCATTCATTGTGAATGTCCAGAACAAAGATGGCGTCGCTCGCAGCCCCGTAAATTCTTCTGATGCGGTCCTCGCTCTGGCGCAACGCTTCCTCGACCCTTTTGCGCTCGGTAATGTCTTGTGTGGTCCCAACTAATTTCAAGGGTTTGCCTGTTTCATCCTTTATGATTTCAGCTTCCTCGTGAATGTTGCGTACGCTGCCATCCGGGCGGACGATTCGGGCATCAAGCCGATACGGCTCTTTGTTGCGGATAGTTTCCTCCTCCGCATTATGAATGAATTCCTTATCGTCGGGATGGACGTGCCGATAATAAAGTTTATGGGGTGGAGTTTTATCCTCCGGGGAAATGCCGAAGATACGGTATAACTCATCGGACCAACTCGACTCCCCCATCTGGATGTTCCATTCCCAACTACCAATGCGGGCAATCCGCTGGGCGTTGGCAAGGCCTGCCTCGCTCTGGCGCAATGCCTCCTCGGCCTCCTGTCGCTCGGTGATGTCGCGGACGAGGGAGATTACTAGCTGCTGTCCGTTCAATTCTACTTTCCCCGTATGTAACTCGATAGGGAAAATAGTCCCGTCTTTTCTTTTGTGTGTGCTTTCAAGGGTGAGATGCCCTCCCTCTTTCAAATTTTTCCATTGGCGATTAAAACGCTCCCGGTTGAATGTGGGGGATATATCCCTCACAGACAAATTCAGAAGCTCGCTCCTTGTGTAGCCCAGGCATTCGCATGCGTGATGGTTCATGTCGATGAATCTGCCGTCAGTGTCGTGAACATAAATGGCATCCGCAGCGAAATCGATAAGGCTGCGGTAGCGCTCCTCACTTTCACGAAGGGCCTCGCCAGCCCTTTTTGTCTCCGTCAGGTCTTTTTGAATGGTGGAGGTGGCAATGAGTTCACCTTCCTCGTTGATGACCGGAGAGATGGAAATGCTCACCGGGACAAAGGAGCCATCTTTTCTCAGCCTTTCGGCCTCGAAGTGGATAGATTTTCGATCACGGGTAATTTTCGGAGTCAGGTTCAGGCCTTTTTGCGATTCAGGAAGAATCGTGTCGATTGGTTTCCCGATGATTTCCGACTCTGTGTAGCCGTAAAGTTTCTCGGCGCCTGCGTTCCAGTGGATGAACTTGCGATCGAGGTCTAATACCATGATGGCGTCGGCATTGTCGTCCACAACGCTTCGGAAAAAATTGAGGCTTCGCTGGCCTTCCTCGTGGAGGCGGGCGTTTTCTATCGCGATGGCCGCCTGTGCGGCAAAAGTTTCTACCAAGTTGAGCTCATCAGAGGTGAATTCGCGAACACCGTGTACCATGCACTCGAGTATTCCAAAGACGGCGGGGCCTGATTTTAGGGGAACGGCTAGATAGGAGCCGATGTCTGCCTCTCGCTGTTTTTCGGGATTTTTCCATAGCTCGGAGTCTCTAACATCTTCGATATAACATGGCTTTCCTGTTTTAAGTGCCGTGCCTGCGGCTCCCTGGCTGGCTAGAAAGCTCACTCGGTCTTTTGGGACCAGCATGTCGCCCCGCTCGGCGCGCAACTCGAGCATTTCACCCGCGAGGATGAACACCCTTGTGAAGGGGATGTCCAGCAACTCTGCGGCCGAGTTGGCGATGAATGAGAGAACCTCGTCGGTGTCCATGCTGGCGCTGATTCTTTGGGTCAAAGATGTCAGGGTGTCGAGACGCTGTACGTGAGTTTCTCGGAGCCTTTCGGCTTCTTTTTTCTCGGTTAGGTCTTTGTGTATGGTCGCGTTTGCAATGAATTCATCATCTTCGTTTTTAACCGGAGATAGTGTGATGTTCACCGGAACTTGCGAGCCGTCTTTTCTCTGCCGAAGGGTCTCAAAATCGATTGCTTTTCCTTCTTGAATATCGGTGTTTCTGTATTTCATGAAGTCGTTTTCAACGAAGATAGTATCGATGTTCTGTCCCAATACTTCCTCTTCGGTGTATCCGTAGAGTTTTTCCGCACCCGAGTTCCAGTGAATTATTTTCTGTTCGAGGTCAACGACCATGATTGCGTCGGTGTTGTCATCTACGACGCTTTGAAAGAATTCGCGACTGCGGTTCGCCTCCTCGTGCAGCCTGGCATTTTCTATGGCGTTTACTGCGTGGGCGGCCAGTGCGCCGAGGAGATCTAAGTCATCTTGTGAATAGGCATCGGATTTTCTGGATAAGCAGGTGATACCGCCGATGACGATATTTCCTTTTCGAAGCGGGTAGCCGGCAGCAGAATTGAGCCCTGCCTTTCTTGCCCATTCAGTGTTAATCCAGGTTGGATTACTCTGGATATTATCAACAATTATCGTTTCATTCGAAAGTACCATTTTTCCGATAAATCCTTCTCCGGGCCGAAAGACGTTTTTCATACTGACAATGCCCGATTCATAGCCATGGAAGGCTCGAAGATGAATGGTATTCGTTTCCTCATCGAGAAGGAAAATTCGGGTGGCATCTCCTTTGAGAAGATCTGCGGTGGCCTTTGCGATGCTGTCAAGAACTTCTTGCAAGTCCAGGTTTTCGGAAATCTTCTGGCCGAGAACGTTCAATGCGGATAGACGCTGGGCTCGCTCTTCAAGTGCCTGATAAAGATCGGCGTTCCGGATGGCGTAGCTCAGGTACCCAGCGATGGCGGTGAGGAGGGATTCGTGCTCAGCTGTGTAAACGCCTACCCCCTCGTCTGATACGCCGATATGGGCTATGGAACGACCTTCGAGCAGGATGGGAACGAACATGATGCTTCTAAATCCTTCTTTCGCTCGTTTCGAGGCCCACTCGGCACCGAATTCCAAAAGGTCGGGTATAATCCTTGCCTGTTTCTTCTGGTACACTTCGCTGAGTATCCATTCGTCAAAACCCTCCCGCCCTTTTAAGGCGGAAGTCCTCATGTTGGTGTCATCATTCCATTCTGCCCGAAAAGAGTTGTGCCATCCTATCAATGACGGGAAGACACATCTTTTGAAGGGAATGTAAGGTTTTATTTCTTGGATGATGGTCTCAAAGAGTTCTTCAAGTTCGAGTTTGGAGCCCACAACTCGGGCGATATTTCCGACAATTTCAAGGTGCTTGGTGCGATCACCTGCCGCTTTGAAAAGCTCGGCATTTTGGATCGCTGTGTTGAGGTGGCCGGAGAGGGAGGTGAGTAGCTCTTCTGTGTCGCGGCCGAATGCCGCCGCTTTCCGGCTGGCTAGGCGGATGAAGGCGATGCAGTCATCTCCCCGGAATATGGGAACAACAAGCGCGCTCCGGTAACCCCTCTTGAATAGGATCGCTTGGCCCCACCCATCAGAAGTGTCGGGTACATTGATTAACTTTTTTGTACGGAAAACCTCCTTAGCGAGTAATCCTTTTGGTGAGTTGGTATCTACCGAGAAGGATGAGGGAGAGTTGCCCTCTTCGTGATAATTATAAAATCCCATACCTTCATCGTTGAACCTTGCGATTCTGAGACTGTCACAATCAACCACCCGTCGGATTTCCCGTGCAATTGTCCGGAATAACTCTTCTGGCTCAAGGTTGGAACTTATCGCCTTGGTTAGTTGATCCAAGATCTCAAAGCGAAGCGCTCTCTCTTGGTTCTCCTGTGAGTGGCGTGCCTTGTCGATAGCGATAGCCACATGATCGGCAAAGGCTTGGCCCATAGAAATGCGTTGCTCATCAATTTTTTGTGGTGTTGCCCAATAGTAAAAGAGCAGACCTGTGGTTTTTCCATCGCTTATAAGCGGAAACGCGGCCAGGGCTCTATGTCCATGGTCCAGCTGAAATTTTTTCGTATTCTCGCTTAGATCGGCGGAGGTGACTACGTCGGGCGTAATTGTAGGTGTGGTCATTTCCGGATTCTGAATGTAGCGGTAGACCAGTAAATTAGGAGAAAGAGATCTACCGAATTTAACTTCACTTAAGATTTTTCTGAATTCGTCTGAAACGCCTCGGCTCACGAAGAGTTTGGGATTCTCTTCCCTGGGTTCAAACAATATGACTGTACAGCGCTCGGTTGCCATGATCCGCTCGCTCTCGGCCAGGACCATCTGTGCAATTTCGTCCACGCTTTGACCGGAAGTCATGTGCCGCACGGCATGTTCGAGACTTTCTTGGCCAGAGACGCGGGTTTGGAGCGAGTCAACCAACTGCGCCTTCTCGATGGCTATCGAGGCGAGGTCTCCGAATGCCTCGGCCAAGTTGGTTTCCTGCTCTGTGTAATCTCGGGGGGAGGTGTGATAAAGGACGAGCGTGCCGAAAGCCTCGTTCCTTATTATGAGCGGAATGGCGCAGAAGGTATGAAGGCCCATTCTGCGAATGTCCTCGGGACGGAACGCTCTGGTAACCTTAGAAAGATCGGAAAATATTTTGATCTTCTTTTCAAGAAGTGCCGTTTCGTAAAGCGGATTTGTTTCTGAAGCTTGAAGCCTTTCGAGGTGTTCGGGAAGCATGTTGTAGTCGGATAGTATTTCTCTTTTTTTGTTGCCTTCCACACGATTCTTGGCGATCATCGCGTGGTTCGCGCCAAGAACACTGCAAGCTTCTTGGCATATAGATTGGAGGACCAAAGATATATCCTCTTCAACCAGGATTTTTTGTGCGGTGGCAGCGAGGGAAGCAAAATTTGTGCTCGGCTCCAGGGTATCGTCCCCCGGCTCAGGTTTTGATTCGGTATTGATGGTTTGGTTGGGCGGGTTCATCGATAAAATCCACTTTATAGTTAATCACGTCAAAGATAAATAATACTGTATTGTCATTTTTAATTACATTGCAAATTCAAATAATTATTTGGTTATTTATTAAGAAAGCAAAGTAAATGTAGGCTAAAAAAAATATTTTTTTTGCTATGTTAGTATTTGCATAAAAGAGATATTTGTGTCTTTTAAGTTTTTTTTAAGTCTCTTGATTTTGAGCCGTATAGTCCTTTTAAGTTTCTATTTCAAGGATTGTACAAATCATATGAATAAGAAGTATATTTACAAAATTAAACCTAATCATAACTTTTCTTGCTCTTCGTTTTGCTAAAATTTGCTAGAGAATTCTATTGTTGATGATAAAAAGTTAATTTCGAAATCAAAAACACGTTTTGTAATAACAATTGTTCAATTCCTGATTGTTGGTATGTATAATAATGGTATGTTTATTTATTGATTCAGAATAATTTGAAGATTTTCTGTTGAGTTCGCAGAATAGGGAGTCTATGTAATGGTCGCCGGAACCATCCAAAAATTGATTTTGATTGCCGGAATAATTGCTGTTGCCGTTTCGGTTACATCTTTAGCTAGTTCAGAAAAAAGCATCACGACTGCGCCACCCACTGCCCGAGCCGTGAAACTGCACGAGTTTCAGCAAGTGGTCCAACAAATAACCAAAGGCAAGAGCGGTGATGATGACCTTCTCTCCGGCGAGCCTGAGAAAGATAAAGCGAAGCCGAAGAAAAAAAATGAAAAGATTGAAGATACGGCCAAGGCGGCGCACGAAGCACTTTTTGCCGAGAGTCGCTATCCATCGGCCTCGACATGCGGAACGTGCCATCCCAAGCACTATCGTGAGTGGTCGGTTTCGCAGCATTCCTACGCCCAGCTTAGCCCCCTTTACATGGCGATCAATAATTTCCTGAACGCCCGGACGAGCGGGAGCATGGGAGATTTTTGTCTGCGCTGCCACAGCCAGGTTGGTGCAAACCTCAACGAATCGCCTTCGATATCGAATCTTAAACGCCATCCCACTTCTCGCGAGGGGATAACGTGTGTGGTTTGCCATCGAATTAATTTGCCCTTTGGCAAGGTGAGTGGTCGACTCGCGCTGGTGGAAGGCGATTTGCTTCAGCCCGTATACGGTCCCTCGGGTGACAAGGAACTCAAGCGTGTCTTGAAAAATACGGACAAGTACCGAGTCGTCACCGAAGCGGACAAACCTGGCCGTAAAATTCATGTCGAGGCTAAGCAGTTTAAGACAATTTCGTCACCTGCGTTTTGTGGGACATGCCACGACGTTACGCTGTTCAACGGCTTCCGGCTTGAGGAGGCCTACAGCGAGTACCGTACCTCGCCAGCCGCCGCCCGGGGTGTCACCTGTCAGGACTGCCACATGGGAAAGGTGCAGGGTATCCCCTCAGGCTATGAGCAGGGCCCGGCCGCAGTTGTAGGTGGCGTGCCGACTGTAAAGAGAAAAATTACCAATCATTTTTTCGCTGGCCCCGACTATTCGGCCATTCACCCGGGGATTTTTCCGCACAACATCGAAGCTCAGAAAATGGCTACCCTGGCGGAATGGCTGAAGTACGATTACAAGGCCGGATGGGGTAGCGATAAATTCGAGGACAATATTCCCAAGGGATACAAATTTCCCAAGCGCTGGGAATCGGTTGACGACAGGTTTGACGCACGCGAAATCTTGGACGAGCAATTTAAAAAACTTAAATGGGCGCGCTCAAAGCGTCTTGAGGTTTATCGAAATGGCTACGGTCTCGAGGACATCAAGGTCACTCAGTCGGACAAAAGCGGCATCAGCTTTAAGGTGAAGGTGAAGAACAAAACGGACGGGCATAACACGCCCACCGGCTTCTCTGGCGAGCGCCTGGTCTGGCTGCACGTCACGGTCAAGGATCAGAGCGGCAAGGTCATCTTCCGCTCAGGCGATCCGGACCCCAACGGTGATCTTCGCGATCAAGAGTCTGCCTATGTGCACAACGGCGACCTGCCGTTGGATAAGCAGCTTTTCAACCTGCAGTCGAAATTTGTTCACATAAACGTGCGAGGCGGTGAGCGTCTTCAGGTGATTCCAATCCCGTACACGGTCACGTCACTCCCGATTGTGCGCCCAACGGTCCAGTCCCTGATTCTGACCGGAGAGCCCACGACGGAGCGCAATCATCGTAAAGGCATCGAAGCCCTCGGGCACCGATGGGCCGAATACGAAATAGATTCGGATATGCTCACCGGCAAAGGCCCGTATCAGGTCAATATTCAGCTTAAAGTTGCCCCGGCGCCAGTGAACCTGATTGCTGCGGTGCAGAGCGTTGGGTTTGACTACAACATGAGCGCGCGTGAAATCGCCGATGCGGTAGCCTCGGGGCATGAAGTTCTCTACGAGAAAAATGTGACTATCAACGTTGGTAAATAGGTTTACTCTTTTGCAAGAAAACATGGCCTGGGTATTAATTTTCAGATGAAGATGGACCGGAGGGGATTTTTTATAATGTGGAATTATCATCGTGGCTTGTCTCGCCTGCTCGCTATAGCGGCAGGTGCTGCGTTTTTTCTGGCGGTAGTATTTTCCGGTGCTGCCCAAGCGGCCAAGGCCAAGAAACTGCATCTGGGTGATTCGACTGGAAATAGTCGTCTTTCAGATAAGCCTACGAAATTTTTCGATGTATTCAACGGAGGGGTGCCCGAGCGGCCGCCTCTGCTTCTTGAGCTTGGCGACCCTTTTCTACATCAAGGGAATCTCGATCCGGGATTCGAACTAGGTACTGGCTGGGTTGTTCAGCCGCGATTGTGGGTTTTCGGAACGCTTCGATCTGCTGTCCAGTCATACGACAACGGGGTTGCTCCGGGAACGACAGAGTGGGCAAATCGCTTTGATCTCTACGCCAACCTTCAGTTGTCGGGAACCGAGAAACTTATTGTCGGTCTTCGGCCACTGGACAGGAATAAATTTACAGAATTCTCCCGATACGGGTGGAGCCCTGAGAACGAATTCAGCGACGAGACCAACGCTCGTATCCGTACCTTGTTTTTTGAAGGCGACCTGGGAAGTATTTTTTCTAATCTTGACCCTGAGGGTATGACCCCGCTCGATTACGGTTTTTCGGTCGGGCGACAGCAGCTTAACTTCCAAGACGGCATCATGATAAACGACATCGTTGATTCGGTTGGTATCGTCCGGAATAATCTCCACATGCCGGGTGTGTCGAATCTTCGTGTCACAGCTATTTACGGCTGGGGCGAGCTCGACACAAACCGGCCCGACCCCAGGGCCCAGATGGTGGGTCTGTTCCTCGCTGCAGATACGCCCAAGGTCCGGTGGGATGTGGACGGCGCCTGGGTTAAGGACAGCGGCCAGGGTAGCAGCGGCTCATTCCACTATGGTGTGTCGGCGGAGCGTCCCGTCGGTCTTTTGCACACGACCTTACGGGTGAACGGCTCCATTGCCCAGGATAAGGAAACCTCGGGCGTTGGGACGGGTGTTCTGATTTCGGGTGAGTTCAATATCACCCCGCACGGATCTGACGACAACATTTACTTCAACCCTTTCTGGGCAATTGACAATTACACGCAAGTTAGCCGCGAGCCGGTTGTGGGTGGTCCCCTGGCGACTTTCGGCATTCTCTTTGCCTCGGCGAGCCTGGGGAACTATCTCTCTGAGCTCAGTGGCGCGGCTGAGGAAGTTGTGGGTGCTGCCCTCGGGTATCAGGCGTTCTGGGATCACCACAGCAAGAACCTCACCCTTGAAGTGGCGGGCCGCCGGGATACCAGCAACGAGAGGACCAAGAACAGCGACTATGCCGCTGGCTTTCAGTATCAGCAGCGTTTTGGACGCAGGATCCAGTGGCAGGTGGATGGTTTTTATTCCATCCAGGAAAAGCGTGATAATGGCGTGGGCTTGAGAACAGAAATTCTGTACCAGTTTTAAAAAAAAACTACCGACCCTTTCATGAAAGCACACTATCAAAGGAAATTGCAGTGGCAGGCTGCTCAGATGTTTAGGGAGTGGCGAAAAGTGAATCCGGAGGGGATGAGCGAATGATTTCGGGAATCTATCAGACTGCTGGAGCGGTTATCGTGGCTGCTATTGCGGTGCAGGCTGTGCTTCTTGCGATATCATCGATACGCCGCTACGCCCAAACGAGCGCACAGCAAAATCTTGCTCTTGAGCTTTTGATGAGTAAGGTGGACCTTGCCAAGGGAATTTACAGGGAAGTCGAATCTACGGAGCACTCTTGGCCCGGTTACCGCAAATTCAGCGTTCACCGCAAGGTGGCCGAGGGTGGCGGTGTTTGCTCGTTCTACCTGACTCCACACGACGGTAAACCACTCCCCTCATTCAAGCCTGGACAGTTCGTAACTTTTAATCTTCATTTCAAGGGGAAGGCCCGCGACTCCGAAAAAGAAGTTGTCCGCTGTTATTCACTCTCCGACAGCCCTGGTCACACAGATTATTATAGGGTTTCCATCAAGAAGGTCCCGCCGCCTAGAGATAAACCGGAGGTGCCGCCGGGAATCGCTTCCAGCTTTTTCCACGAGGAACTCATTGAAGGCGATATTCTTGATGTCAAAGCACCTGCGGGTGGTTTTTTCTTGAATACTACCGGCGCCAATCCGGTGGTTCTCGTTGGGGGTGGTATAGGTATCACCCCCATGCTCAGCATGGTGAACGCCATAGCAGAATCGGGCTTGAAGCGGGAAGTATGGTTCTTCCTCGGGGTGCGCAATCAAGATGATCATGTTTTTAAGGAGCATCTCGAAGCACTTGCCATTGAGCATGAAAATATCCGACTCCATGTTTGCTACTCGGATCCGACCGAAAAGGATGTTGAGAGCAAGGATTATCAGCATGGCGAGCGGGTTGGCGTCGAGTTGTTTAAGCGCGTTTTGCCATCGAATAATTTTGATTTCTACATTTGCGGGCCGCCACCGATGATGCAATCGCTTACTGAGGGGCTCAAGGCCTGGGGTGTACCTGATTCGAGTGTCCATTTCGAGGCATTTGGGCCCGCAAGCGTGAAAAAGCCGCTGGTCGTATCCAAGGAAGAAGCAAAAAAACCCGCACCCCAGCTATCGGTGATATTTGCGAAAAGCGGCAAAACCATGCTGTGGGATCCCGATGTCGGGTCGCTTCTCGATTTCGCGCTGAACAATGGCGTCCACATTGATTCGGGCTGCCGGGCGGGAAATTGTGGAACATGTGTTACGGCGGTCAAATCGGGAGAGGTGGCATACATTCAGGAACCCGGCTCCCCGCCCGAGGCGGGCTCCTGTCTGGCCTGTATTGCGGCGCCCAAGAGTAATTTGACGCTTGATGCTTGAGTGAAGCGGCGGCGATTCTACGAATTACGTGCTGCCTTGAGTTTTTTTTGACTGACTAGTGAATTGCTCGAAACTTTCTTTTAACGTTGATAGTTAACGCTGGATTTTAAAGCTGGAAGGGTCGTCTAATGAATTCGAAAATTAAGGTTTTTGCGAGGAGTGGATGGATTTTACTCTCTGTCGTTTTTGTCATGGGGATGGTTTTTGTTTCGGCTGGTGGAGCCGAGGCCGCACCTGATCCCAAACTGGTCGCAGGCCCTGAGAATTGTGGTGAGTGCCACAAGGCGGCGGTTGAGTCATGGCGAAAGACAAAACATTTCGCGGGCTACCGAAAGTTGACCCGTCGCAAGGAAGCCAGAGCAATCGCAAAGAAAATGGGTATTAAGCGGATTAAGCGCGAGAGCCTGTGCATGGACTGTCACTTCACATCAATTATGAAAGGAAAGAGGGCCAAGCCCATTGCCGGTGTTTCGTGTGAATCGTGCCACGCGCCTGCTAAGAATTGGATTGATGTCCATCAGGACTTCGGCGGCAAGGATGCGACGAGCAAAACTGAAAAGGCTGAGCACCGCAAGGCGCGTATTGCCAAACTGGATGCGGCGGGGATGATTCGGCCCATGAATATCTACAACCTGGCTGCGAATTGCTTCCAGTGCCATACGGTGCCTTTTGAGAAACTCGTCAATGTTGGCGGCCACACCCCTGGCAGCAAGTTCGAACTCGTCTCCTGGTCGCAGGGCGAGGTTCGCCACAACTTTGTCGCCTCGCAGGAAAAAAGCAATGTCGAGGCCTCCCCTAAACGCAAGCGCGTACTTTTCATGGTCGGCAAGGCGGTGGAACTTGAATACAACCTCCGGGGCGTGGCCAAGGCGACCAAGAAGAATACCTATGCGGTGAAGATGGCTCGTCGCGCTAAGGCGGCCATGGACACCTTTAAAAAGGTGGCCGGGGCGGTTTCCACACCCGAGGTGAAAGAAATTCTCGCGGTGGCGGCGAGCGTTAAACTCAAACTCAACAACGAGGCGGCGCTTCTGGCGGCGGCCGACAAGATTTCTAAGTCGGCGCAAAAGTTGGCAGCCAGCTATGACGGTGGCAATTGGGCTGCCCTGGATTCGATGATTCCCAAGAAATATCAAGGAACGGCATCGAAATAACCATGGGCATGACTGAATTGGAAAGCGCTGACTGATGCCAGATACACCCTTAGCCATCGAGAGGCCGCAACGTTGGGACGAGCCATTCGGTCTCGACATGTCGGCTACGGATGTGGATTGGGTGTTGACTAAAGCACCTTTCGATGAGATCGATCCATCCAAGTTTCCGCCGAAGACTTCTCTCCACGATATTATCCTGAACGATACCCGCGTGATGCACTACACGGACGGGGAAATTGTGGTGCGCGAGGGGGACTATGGAAATTCTGCCTTCTTGATCATGGAAGGCTCGGTTAGTGTTTTTCTCGACGAACTGGGGACCGAAACCCTTGGCCGTCAGAAATCCGATCAAAAAGGATTTCTCCGCTCCTTGAGGCAGCTTTGGTCTAATTCTCCTCTGGCGGAATTTCGCGACATATCAAAGTACGGAAAATCCCTGGGCGCCAATATTGAGGGTGAGGGGACGAAGGCCCGGGTCTTTCTTCAGGACGTGCCCTCCCTCCTTGATAGGCATCAAACGGTTGTTCTTGAGGAGGGGACCATGTTCGGCGAAATTGCCGCACTGGGTAGAACACCCCGGACGGCCACAGTTATCGCCCAAGGCGATTGCATTCTGCTTGAAATTCGCTGGCAGGGGCTTCGCGATATTCGCCGAAGGGCGGAGGATATCCGAAATTATGTTGACCGACTCTACCGCGAAAGGAGCCTCATGGTTCATCTCATGGCGACGCCTGCGTTCAGTAATCTGAGCGAGGAGGAAATCGATATCGTCGCCGAGCATACCTTGTTTGAGACCTACGGAGAGTTTGACTGGCACGCGAGCTATAAGAAAATAGCGAACCAGTCGGCGACTGATCGTTATGCTATGGAGCCCCTCATCGCTGAGGAGGGAAATTATGCCGACGGTCTGATCATGATCCGCGCCGGGTTTGCCCATGTCACCGAAAGGGTGGATTTTGGCCAGCGGACAATTGGCTATCTTGGGCGGGGTGGGGTGTTTGGGTTTGGCGAGATTTCCCATAACTACCGGTTCGAGGAGAAGGTCAACCTGCAGAGCAGCCTTCGCGCCCTAGGCTATATTGATATCCTCCGGGTGCCGACCTCAATAATCGAAAAGTATGTCCTTCCTCATTATCCTGAGCATATGGTTCCATCGAGAATAGTCCCCCGTGGATTTGCACAATCTGCCTGGAAGGAGGAGCGCTCGGGCCAGGAGATAGCCACCGGTATCATGGAATTTTTGGTGGACAATCGCTACATAAACGGCACGGCGGCGATGATTATAGACACTGATCGTTGCACGCGCTGTGATGATTGTGTACGTGCCTGCTCGAGTGCCCACGACAACAATGCTCGCTTTGTTCGCCATGGAAAACGATTTCAAAACTACATCGTCGCGAACGCCTGCATGCACTGCGTCGATCCGGTCTGCATGATCGGTTGCCCAACTGGCGCCATTCATCGCGAATCCCATAAGGGACAAGTGGTTATCAACGACGTGACGTGTATTGGCTGTGCTACATGTGCGAACAGTTGTCCTTACGACAATATTCGTATGGTTTCCATTCGAGATGGACGAGGGGATCTGATCTTGGCCCAGAGCACGAACGTTCCCGTCGAGAAGGCTACGAAGTGTGATCTATGTGTTGATCAGCTTGGCGGCCCTGCCTGTGAGCGAGCCTGCCCGCACGATGCTCTCAAGAGAGTGGACATGCGCGAAACAGACTCGCTCATAGAGTGGATCAACAGATGATCTCTTTCTCGACTCGGCGCCTTTTCGGTCTTTCTGTGCTTCTGTTTGCCTCGGTCATCATGTTGTTTGTTTATCAGGCCTACTCCGTTACCTTGTCTCGTTCCCAGTATCTGAGCGGGTGGATGCTTTTGGCCGCGATTATGTTCCTAGCGGCTTATAACGTTCGTAAGAAGTTGCCCTTCATTCCGCTTGGCTCTTCTGCCGCCTGGCTCCAATTTCATGTGTATGTTGGGTGGTTCACGGTTTTTCTGTTTTTGATTCATGTTGAATTCCGCGTTCCGAATGGTGTTGTCGAATCTCTGCTGGCGATGTTGTACCTAGCGGTGATGCTGAGCGGTGTTTTGGGGTTCTGGATTTCGAGGGGCTATCCGCCGCGTATCACCCGGCATGATCGGGAAGACGTGGTAGAGGGTGAGAGGTCACACAGGAAATTCGGGGAAGAGTTGATCTACGAGCGCCTCCCAATTTTCTATCTCCAGGTTCGTGAGGAGGTTGAAGCGCTCGTGGTTCGCTCTGGGGAAGAATCAAAGTCCACGAGCATCGCGGATTTCTATGCCAACAGACTTCATGTCTACTTTGCAGGACCGAGAAATTTTTGGTTGCATAATATGGAGTCGAGCCGACCCCTCAATGCACTCTTGAATGATGTGCTTGTCCTTCGCAGATATCTGAGTGAGGGAGAGCAGGAGATCCTCGTCGAACTGACCGAGCTCATTCGAATTAAACATCAGTTGGATTACCAATATGCCCTTCAGGGAATGTTGAAGCGCTGGCTTTTCTGTCATATCCCCCTGACTTGGTGCCTTTTAATTTTGATGGTCGTGCACGTGGCCGTTGTTTATGCATTTTCGGTTGGTGCCTCATGATTTTTAGGTTTCAGGATTTTAAATTTGATCGGTCAAAATATGACCGGCCCAATCAGAAATGGGTTTGTGGCTGGGCTGCCGAAGGAAAGGCCTGTCCTGTCGGCCCGGACGGTGGGGGGCTGTGTATTGCTCGGTACGAATGCACACCCATTAAAAAAGGGGACCGCTGGTCCTGTGCGCGGGCAAAAGAGTTCGGTGGCAGGTGCGCCATGGGTCCAATGCCCGACGGTAGTTGCTGTAATCCGGTGCCACCCTGCCAGCCTGTAAAAAGCATTCGGGCGCGGCGCGGCGCGGTTTCCCGGTGGGCGGCGCTCCTGGTGCTGGGGCTCATGCTGCTATTCATCGCCGGGCCTGTCGGCCCCGAATTTATTTCGCCCGGCACCCTGACCTCTCAGCATCAGACAGCGGTTTCATCCTGCGGGAATTGCCATTCCACTTTCGAGGGCGGCCCGGCGGGGTGGCTTGCCGCCGCGTTCAAATCGCATTCAGGCGCTAAGGATAGTCGGCTGTGCATTTCATGCCATATTCTTGGTGAAAATAGTGGCTCCCCGCACGGCCTTTCTCCTCAATCGCTTGCCGTGATCAACAAGCGCATTGTTCAAAAAGGCAAAGCTGAGCCGGATTTGATCAATATGTTCCTGGCCGATTCGCTCGGTCTAAGAGGAGAACAAGGGCCGAACAGCACCGTCGCCTGTGCTACCTGCCACCAGGAACATCAAGGTAGGAGCGCGGATTTGACCGACATGAATGCCCGGCGCTGCCAGTCTTGCCACGCTACTCGTTTTACGAGCCTGGGTGCCGATCATCCCGAGTTTAAGAGCTTTCCCTATAATCGACGAACAAGGCTGGTGTTCGACCATGCCTCTCATCTTAATAAACATTTTCGTGGCGATGCCAAGGACAGCGCACCCAAGAGTTGTAAGAGCTGCCATCTTCCCGATCCGTCTGGCACGTATATGAAAACCAGACAGTTCGAGAGGACCTGCGCTGCATGTCATGAGGGCCAGCTTCTCGGCCAAGGCAGCGCTGGCGCCAAGGGAATTCCATTCATCACCCTGCCAGGGCTCGATGCCGAAGGGCTAAAGAAGGCCGGGGTCGATGTGGGGTATTGGCCTCGGGACGCCGAAGGAGAAGGGTTGACGCCATTTCTCAAGCTTTTGCTCTTGGCGGATCCTGAATTCAAAAAAGCCGAGGCGGCGCTTGATGATGCGGACCTTCTCGACCTTGAAAAAGCTGACAAAAGTTTGAGGGTGGCGGCAGGTCAACTCGCCTGGGCAGTTAAGAGGCTTGTTTACGAAGTTGCCGCCGAGGGCCAGAAGGCGCTCAAAGCAAGGCTTGAAAAATCGTTGGCTCGCCCGCTTGGCGCTGCCGAGCTATCTCGCCTGAGCGCGCAGCTTCCCGTTGGGGTGATGCGGGGAGTGATGGCCACTTGGTTCCCGAATCTCGTTGGCGAAATTGAGCGGCACAAGGATGGAGAACCGCCTAAAAAAGAAAAGGAAGGTGAAGAAAAAGAGCCCGAGGAAAAGGAAGAGGTGGAGCTTCCCTCGCCTGAGGAAGTAAGTGTTGTGGGTGGGTGGTACGAGCAGGATTTTACCCTTCACTACCGACCCTCGGGCCATGAGGATCGCTTTATGCGCGGGTGGATGGATTTGACCGCCAGTGGTGCGGCTGGAGGCGGCGCGCGCGAGGATATTTTCAAGACGCTTACCGGGAAAAAATCACCCGGCTATTGCGTCAAGTGCCATAGCATCGACAAAGCGGGGGAAAAGGCCTTGAGAATTAACTGGCGGGCGAAGGGTCCGGCATCGAATGTCAGGAGTTTTACCCGCTACCGCCATTCCCCGCATTTTAGTCTTCTCGATGAGAAAGGTTGTCTCTCTTGTCACAGGCTCGACCCTGAGGCGAAGTACCTCGAAGGTTTCAAGGACTTTAATCCCAGTGCTTTTGCGAGTAACTTCCAGCCCGTCGAGAAGGCCGTGTGCGCCTCGTGTCACACGAAGAACGGGGCTTCGGATAAATGCCTCACTTGCCACAACTATCACATCGGCGAGGTACGGTACGCACTCGCCAGCGCACCCATGCACATGCCGAAGGCGCCGGGCACTGCCCGAAAATAAAGAGCAGGGCGCTTGATTTTCTTGAGTTCTGAAATTTTTTGAGTGGTTTACTAAAATAAAATAAGGAGCGCCTGATGACCGCTGCCGCAGAGACTCAAAGCAATCAAGAAATTGACAAATTCATGAATGGGCTAATCAAGCGGAATCCGGGGGAGCCTGAATTCCACCAGGCAGTTCAGGAAGTGGCCAACACGATTATCCCTTTTACGCTTGAGCATCCCGAATATAGAAAGGCTCAGATTCTAGAGCGAATGACCGAACCGGACCGAATCGTTATTTTTCGCGTTACTTGGGAGGATGATGAGGGGAATTTTCGGGTGAACCGCGCCTGGCGGGTGCAGTTCAACAACTCGATAGGCCCCTATAAGGGGGGGATGCGCTTTCATCCCTCGGTGACGCTCAGCGTTCTTAAATTCCTGGGGTTTGAGCAGGTCCTAAAAAACAGCCTGACGACGCTGCCCATGGGCGGCGGCAAGGGCGGCTCGAATTTTAACCCCAAGGGCAAGAGCGACGCCGAGGTAATGCGCTTTTGTCAGTCGTTAATGATCGAACTCTTTCGCCATATTGGTGAGGATACCGATGTTCCAGCAGGCGATATAGGCGTTGGCGCCCGCGAAATAAGTTTTCTGTTTGGCCAGTACAAGCGGCTCGCCAATCGCTTCACGGGCATCCTCACCGGCAAGGGCCTTGCCTTTGGCGGCAGCCTCGTGCGCACCGAGGCGACGGGTTTTGGCTGCGTGTATTTTATGGAGAATATGCTCGGTGCCAGGGGAGACTCGTTAGAGGGAAAATCTGCTGTCGTCTCTGGCTCGGGCAATGTTGCCCTCTATACCATCGACAAGCTTAACCAGCTTGGTGCCCGGGTGCTTACGGCCTCGGATTCGGGTGGGTTTATCCACGACCCAGCGGGAATTGACGGCGAAAAGCTCGAATGGCTCAAAGATCTCAAGGAGGTTCGCCGCGGGCGTATTTCGGAGTATGCCGAAAAATTTGGTTGCACCTACCACGAAGGCGAGCGCCCCTGGAATGTGCCATGTAACCTGGCCTTCCCCTGCGCCACACAGAATGAAATTAACGCAGAGCAGGCCAAGGCGCTTGTTGCCAACGGTGTCATGGGCGTTGCCGAGGGCGCCAACATGCCGACTGAACTAGACGGTGTGCATGCCTTCATGAACGCAAAGATAATCTATGGGCCAAGCAAGGCATCGAACGCTGGTGGGGTCGCCGTCTCGGGTCTTGAGCAGAGTCAGAACTCGCTTCGTATCTCCTGGTCGCGAGAGGAGGTTGATAACCGTCTCAAGGACATCATGAAGAGCATTCACGAGAAATGTGTGACCTATGGCGAGGAGGGCGGCGGCTACATCAACTACGTTAAAGGCGCTAACATCGCGGGCTTCGTCAAGGTGGCAGATGCCATGGTGGCCTACGGCGCGGTCTAGCGGTGGCGGGGTGCATCTGAGATAATGGTTCTTTAGGGCCCGGAATAATTGTCTATCCCTGCGCGCGGAATCGCCGCCGGGTGGAGGCGTTTTTGTCTAACGATAATCCAGAGGCCGGGGAGGCTTCCGCTTCCCCGGATTTCAAGAAAACCGCGTTTGCCACCCTGATATTCTCTCATGCCATCAACGACATGTCGGGTGCTTTCTTTGCACCCCTGGCTCCGCTCATCGCAAAAGAATTTGGTCTTACCCTGACCGCCATTGGGCTCATCATGACGATTCGCTCGTTCGCGGGCTCGCTTCCCCAGACTTTGTTTGGCTGGCTGACCGACCGCCACCCGAGTCGGTGGTGGCTCCTTTCCACCCCGCTCATTGTCGGAATCTCGAGAACCATTATTGGGTTTGCCTCGGGATTTTGGAGCTTGACTGCCATGCTCTCGGTAGGCGCCCTGGGCGCCGCTTGCTACCACCCTGCGGCTGCCTCGATGGCTCGCGACATATCGGCTGGCAGGCGCGGGCTCGTGATGTCTATCTATGTTGCCGCCGGACGTATCGGGCATGCCATGGGCCCTATTATCGCGCTCACGCTCGTCTCGTTGCTGGGGCTTCGTGGCCTGGTCTTCGCTGTGAGCTTTTATGCGCTTTCGGCGGCGGCGCTCGCCCGGTTCGCACCCAGGCCCACCAGGCAGGAGGCCCCTCCGAGCGAAAAAGCCCCCTCGAAATTCCACCGAGAAAATTGGCGGCCCCTGGTGATTCTTTACGTCACGACAATTTGCAGGAACATGGTGATGGTCAATCTCTACGGTTTTTTGCCCCTTTATTTTGCGGCCAAGGGAGGGGCGCTCTGGGAGGGAGGCGGGGCGCTCACCTTGTTGCTTGTCTCAGGCGCATCGGGCGGCATCGTTGGCGGCTGGCTCTCGGATCGCTTCGGAAGAAAGACGGTCATCGTTCTTTCGGCGGCGGCTGTCGCTCCGTTGGTCCTACTTTTCTTGCGCGCCGAGGGTATTTTTCAGTTTGCCCTCATCCCTCCGCTCGGTGTATTCACCCACGCTGCCATGGGGGTGCGCATGGCCTATGCCCAGGAACTCATGCCGGGCAGTCCGGCTCTTGCTGCGGGAATCATGCAGGGAGGCAACTGGTTCATCTCGGGCGGGACTCTTGCTGCCACTGGTGCCATTGGCGACATATGGGGTCTTGAGTTTGCACTGGGGCTACTGGCGGCCGTCGCGGCGCTTGAGTTTGTCATTTCACTTGCTTTGCCCAAGGAGGTGCGCGGAGCCGCCAAAGTGGGGGCCTGATAGGCCCGTGTGACTACCTACCTCAGAATACATCTGGCGCAGTCTTGATGATTTTTCCCTACGCTCAAAACGGCGGGGCCCCTCTTTAGTTTTTCCCTTGCTTGCGGTTCATGAGGATTTCTATTCGGCGATTACGGGCGCGGCCCTCCGCTGTCGCGTTGTCGGCGACGGGGTGGTGGAAGGCATATCCGGTGGCCGAGAGACGAGCGGGCGCTATGCCCTGGGCCTCAAGGCGCCGCACGACTGCAATGGCGCGGGCGGCGGATAGCTCCCAGTTCGATGGGTAGCGGCGGGCGAGGCCGCCCCGGATGGGCAGGTTATCGGTATGGCCCTCAACGCGGATATTCCGATTTCGCTGGTTCTTGAGAGCAGAGGCAATGCGGTCGAGGGCCTCAAGCCCCGCATCCCTTAGCTCGGCGCTCCCCATGTCGAACAGAAGTTTATCGACAATTTGGATTTGGAGCGTTTCCTTTGTCTTGTGAAGGGAGATGATCTGGTTATTGTACTTGCGCGTTAGTTCGGCGAGCGAGGCCTCAAGCATTTGCGCCCTCTTGGCTTCCTCTTGCGCTTTTTGAGAGACGCTCTTGGCTCGCGCCAGCGTAGCACGGCGCTTTTCCTCTGCCGTGGCGAGAAGTTGACGCGTTCGGGTAAGTGTCCGGCGGTTTTCGGCCGCCGAGGAGGATGTCCCGGCGAGGGCGTCTCTGAGCTCAGCCAGCACCTTTTCGCTCTTTTTTGATTTTTCCTTGAGCGCGTCGTGCTCTTTTCTCGTTTCGAGAAGTGTCGAGTTTATCTCGGCCAGCGCAGCTTTTTTTTCCTGCTCAAGATCAGCGACTTTTTTCCCCAGTGCTTCTGTGGCCTGTTTTCCTGCCTCGCGTTCATTGGCGAGGGCCGCGTTGTGTGTTTTTTCGACCTCGGCGAGACGTGTAGTGGTGCTCGATAGTTTTGCCTTTAGTTGTACGGTGGACCCGCGCTCGCGGTTAAGAGCGGCCTTGCTTGAGGCGAGCGTGCTATTGGCGGCCTCAAGGGCAAGACTTCTTTCATGGGACTGGTAGGCGAGGAATCCTCCGCCAGCGAGAAGGACGGCGATGATAAGCAGGGACAGCGTGCGGTTTCCCATGGCAAGACACCTCATCGTAGGGGAAGAGGAATTCGAAAAAGAGCTGGGTGCGCTCCTTTTTGTCTGTTTAGCCGAGATGAATAACCTATTTTACCTCAATATAGGCCGGTGGGGTCAAGGCACAATTATCAACTCCTCAACCGCACCGGGGGAATGCCATCGGGTAGGTGTGCAGCGTCTCGAAGCCGGTTTTGGTGACAATTCCCAGATCCCCAATCTGGAGGCCGTGGCCCTCATCGTCCATCGGGTTGGGCTGAATCACCATCACCATATTTTCCTCGTAGCAAAAATCTGCCGGCGGCGGGGCGTAGCCTGAGCCTCGAATTCCGATCGAGGGTTGCACCAGGTCCACCCCGAAGCCGTGGGCGATCGAATCATAGATTTTAAAGCCCCGCTCGGGGATGACTTCCACCGCGTCGAGTATGTCGCCGACAGGCGCACCCGCCTTCATCGCCTTGGCCGCGCCCTCGAAACATGCCATCGCCGCATCAAAGAGCGCCTGGTAGGGTGGTGTCGGATCCGCTCCAACGGTGAAGGGCCTAAGGACCTGGGCGGCGTAGCCGTTATAGGCCGCGCTGATTTCGGTCAAAACGATATCGCCCTTTTCAAGCTTTCGTTGTCGGGGATTCTGCCAGGGAAGCGGGGTTTCGGGCGCCGCCATCGGCGTCGCGGTGACGAAGTGAACCATCTGCTCGCCCCCCTCGATGCGGAAGGCAGCCGAGAGGCGGCCCGCCAGCTCGATCTCGGAGATGCCTGGCCGGGCATATTCCTCACATGCCGTCATCGACAGGTCGGTCAGCCGGGCGGCCTCGCGCAGCCATTCGATTTCCTCGGTGCTCTTGACGACGCGAAGGTCACGGAATTTTGCCGAGACGTTCACCCATTCCACCTCGGGAAAACGATCCTTTAGATAGTCCATGTGCTCAAAAGGAATCAGGCTGTTGAAGCGCGGGTTGATGCCCGCGAGCCCGATGCGGCCCGCGCCCAACCCAAGGGCGTCGAGCTGATTGGACATGAGTTCGGGGTTGCCGTAGCCCCCGTGGCGCACATCCTCTATCGAGGCGATGCCTTTGGCGTTATGCAGATGGTTGTAGAGGCCGACAAACAGAGAAGGTTCGCCCTCTTTTGGGAAAATCAGGTAGGCGTGGTTGAAATCGCGATAGCCCGTGAGCCAGAAAATGTTGGCCTGGGCATTTCGGTTCGATCCGCTAAATCCGTAAAGGAGAATCGCGTCAAGACCTTCATCTTCCATTAATTTTATTGCCAAATCCCGCCGGCGGCTCATCTCATTATCTGAAAATTTGGGATAATCATTCTCGCTCATAACGCTCTGTTCCCCCCTACATGGATGGATTATTCAAAATAAAACGAATGGTTCAGGGTACCTTCTGCGGCCCGGAGATGAAAGCCAGGAAGAAAGAGGGGGAGGGGAAGGATTATTAGAAAAAACGCCACACGCTCCTGACGATGAGGGTGGTCGCGACGCCGAACAGGCCCCAGTTGACGAGGCGGAAGAAGTGCTCCTGGGGGATTTTCTCGCGAATCCGGACCCCCACCCAAAAGCCCATGTAGACCGGGACGAGGGCGAGCATGGCGCGGATGATGGCGGGCCGGGTGTATGCGCCCCCCATGTAGTAGGAGCCGATGGCGAAGCCGATGGTCAGGGTGTTGAAGGCGTTGACGAGGAAGATGAAGGTGTTTTTCGGGAACTTGAACATCGAGTAATAGACGATACTCACCGGGCCGGGGAGGTTGGCCATCCCCGAGAGGAAGCCTGCCAACAGGCCGCAGGCGACGCCGATGCCACGGCGGGCGGTGGCGCCGATCTCGCCCATGTCGGGTAGAAAGCGCCGCACGGCGAGATAGCCGTAGACGGCGAGGCCGATGATGAGGCGGACGAGCTCGGGGTTGCCGCGCTGGAGGAAGAGGGCCCCGAGCGGCACACAGACGATGCCGACGGCGAAGTAGGGCAGGACACGGGAGATGCTCCGCCACTCGCTGAAATCCCGCCGCACGTTGTCGATGTTGGTCAGGCAGGCAGAGAGCGAGAGCATCACCACGGCGTCCCTCGGCCCGAGGAGGAGCGAGAGAAAAGGTATCGAGAAAGCGGGCAGGCCGAAGCCGATGCCGCCCTTGATGATTCCGCCGAGGAGGAGAATCAGGGAGGCAAGGCTCCAATCGAGTGTGCTCACCGGTGCGGGGCCTTTCTCCGTGGTCAGTCGGTGGCGATTTCCTTTAGCGTATCGCCGGGACGGATGATGCCGCCTTCTAACACCTCGGCGAAGAGGCCGCAACGGTGGATGAGCGAGGAGAGAACCGGCTTGCCGATGACTTCTATAAGATGCTTGCAGGGCTCGTTGAGCACCAGCCCGCGGAGGGTGGCTCCGCCGGCGCGGAAGGTTTTTCCTACGAGGTGGGTGAGCGGCGCCCCGCGCGTGATGAGGTTCATCCGGCACTCATTGGGGGCGAGTTTTTTATTGTGGTCGCGGAGGATGGTCTCCAAAACCTCGCTCTCAAAAAGCGTGACCTGGCGCCTGGGGCCTACATTTTTCGAGAAAAAACCAATGCCTTTGGCGTAGCGGTCGCCCTCGATGCCTTTGCCCGCGACGGCGAGAAGCTCGGGCCGCGTTTCCATGGGGGCTGCGGCCTCGGGCGCGAGGTGGAGCGAGGTGATCTCTCCAGTCCACATCTTGAATCTCCTATCGGTGTCGTTCAACTCTAGAGCGCTCAGATGTTTCGTGCGCCACCCTTTTAGTATATTGAACGCCTAAAGGCTTAGAGTCCATTCATGAATCTGTTCAATGATTCGATCCGCGCCGGGGCGCGCCGCCTGGCGGGGGCGGTGGAATCGTAGGGAGGGAAATCAAATGACAGCGTTTTTAAGCCCCAGGCAGCCATCCCAATAAAATCGCCCCCCGACGAGGTGTACGTAGCGCTAGTTGAGCGCCAGTCCGTGAAGGGTAGCTCGGAATAATTCAATTTGACGATGGTGCTTTTTGTGAGTACATATATATATTAATATAGTACATGAAATTTACTCACTCACCCGCCAGTAGAGCTATTGGAGGCAAGGGGGAAAGGTGTTTATTCAAGAATCGTCGATATCGAATCTTTTGAAGAGCAAACAAGATAGATTTTTTTCCTCGCGAAACAGAAAAAAAGCCATCGGGTGCTTGCAGGCGATGGAAAAATTGTTGTTGGGGCGAATTTTCCCCTTGTGGGCGTACATCCTTATCACAAGGAGATGCAACCTTTCCTGTTCTTATTGTTATGTCACGGAAGACCATCTCAAAAAGATGGGGCTTAAATACCCTCAGAAGGAATTAAACCTTTCTCAACTCAAGCAATCAGTGGATAAGTTGCACGAATTCGGGACACGGTGGGTTTCTTTTTTCGGGGGGGAACCTACTGTCAGAAGAAAAGAGTTGGTTGGTATTGTTGAATATGCGAGCAAGGAAAAGAATATTTTCACGCAATTGCCTACCAATGGATTTCTCTTGGGTGATAAATCTTATGTTGACGAACTCGGGTGCGCGGGCATTGATTTGATCGATGTCTCCCTCGATAGCCTCTTCAGGTTCGATCTGAGTAAAAAAGATTTGTTCCATAGGCCGGATTTATTTGAAAATATTTTCGAGGGCAGGGAAAAGTATGGTTATACGATTAAAACCAATTTGGTTTTGACGAAAACGAATGTCGATCAACTCGAGCCAATTATGGAATTCGCCAACGATAATAATGTCTTGCTTTCTGTCAGATTGGCGTTGAATCCTCCCATTCCGCCTCAGGGATGGACGGGGGATTGCGGTTTTTATTTCACGGACAGGGAAGAGGACCATCAGATTGTTGATAGGGCTGTAGATTATGTCTTGAGAAAAAAAGATGAAGGCTATGTAACCACGGAGCCCGCCGAATATTATCAGACGATGAAGAATTATATTCGGGCGGTTCCTGGGGTATGGAAGTGCGATGCCGGAAAATATCATTTGACCGTCGATAGCGACGGCACGTTGATGCAATGCGCTCTGTTGCTGGACGGGCTGGGATTGAACATCCTGGATTTGGATAAAAATTATTTCAGCGATATTGAATCAAAAGTAAAATCCAACCTGACCCAATGCAATGACAGATGTCTGGCGGCGGCCTATTTTTGCGCACAACATTACAGAAAAAATCCTTTGTCAATTTTCAAGCAAGGTTTCCTTCAAAAATAAATATCCGGAAGGGGGGGGCGTGTTGTGATTGATGACGCATGGCGCAATGTACTAATTTCTCAATTATCTGGTTCGTTTGTAGCTTTCTTCGGTTACATTTTCCATGCAGGAGAAGCAAGGACTGCTAAAAGAATACTATCTGGCCTTGTGCTTGTAATTTCTTTTTTTTCGGCTTTTATTTTGCTTGTTGTACATTTATATTCCCGTAGTGTCTTTAGCGACTCAAGAGAAATACTTACTGTATGGTTCCTCTATGGGGATGTTTTTTTGTTGTCCATTCTGGTGATTTCTTCTGGAGGAGTTACGCAAAGTATGTTTACTCCGTTATTTCTCCTTATACCGACGGCAGCTATTACTTTTGTCCCATTGACAAGTTTTTACCAAAATAAACACATTTGGGGCATCGCTGGTTTAGTTGTGATTATATATGCTGTGTTATATTCCTGTTCGGATTTTTTCCAGGATTTTTTCTTCAAGAAGGATGACCAGAATTCGAAACCCACTGAAATTGAGGCTAAAGGTGTGCACAGTTGGGGAGTTGTGGGTGTTCTGGCTGGTTCTGTGGGTTTGACAGTTTTTATGGGAACTATGTGGGGGAAGCCGTAAAATTTTGATTTCTCTTTGTTGATAAAAAATACAAAAAAAATCTATCTACATGAAGTTTTTTCGTGTAGGTAAAACCCGATGCCGCCTTTGATGACCCCGTCGAGCAGTAGAATCAGGGGGCGAGGGTCTATCCGGCGCATCCCTATTATCTCAAGCCGCCCCCGAGGGCGGAGCTTATCGTGGGATTTGCCGCCTTGGGTGAGCGGGATATTCGTGCCGGGGTGCGCCGCCTGGCGCGGGTGATGGAGTGATTTTCGGCGGAAAATTTAAGGACAGCGCATTTAAGCCCCAGGCAAGTGTCCGAAATAAAACTGCCCCCCCGGCACCTCCCCGCGTCCGCTCCCCCCAACTACAGCAAATGCCGCCAAAGCGCAGGGAGGATCACAGTTGGTGCGGTTTATAGGAGCGGCATGTGGCGGTGAAGATGGGGGGAGGTGAAGGGATGATCGAGATATCCTCCCCCTGGGCGGCCCCGGTTGCGAATATATGAGATAATAAGAGAATCAAAAAAAGCATGTGTCTTTAAGTCCTTAAAATTTCGCAACCTTGGAATAGGAGAGATTTAATGAGCCGTCTTCCGGATTTGTCCACAGATACGATGAACGAGGAGCAAAAGCGCACCTATGACATTATCAGGCCCGGCCAAACGGGCTCTGTTAAAGGGCCAAGCAGTGCCTGGATGAGAAGTCCCGGGGTATGTGAGCGTTTTGGATGGTTTATTGCCTACATGAGGCATGAGAGCCCGGTTTCCGCTCGGTTGGTTGAACTGGGTATCCTCATCACGGTGGGCCACTGGGATTCGGAATATCCCTGGGATAGGCATGCAGCTCTGGCGCGTGAAGTTGGGTTGGGCGATGACGTAATAGCGGCTCTGGCTGAGAAGAGGCGGCCTGAATTTTCGAACGCTGATGAGGAGGCAGTCTATAACTTCAGCATCGAGCTTAGGGAGAATCATAAAGTTGGTGATGACACGTATAATGCGGCACTGGAGCATCTGGGGGAGCAAGGGCTGGTTGAGATGGTCGCTCTTTTAGGTTTCTACGCTACGGTGGCGATGACGGTTAACGCTTTTGAGATTCCCAATGTTTGAGTGCAACATGTTGCAACATGACTGAGTGACAAGAGAAGACTCGAAAGTCTTTTAATCGTCGATCGCCTCGGCGAGAAATTCGACGAGGTGGCGGGCCTGGCGTCCGGTGCCGTGGCCGATTTGCTGTCGACATGAGACCCCATTAGCGATGACATGCGTTTGGGCATCCTCATCCCGAATTGCTGGGAAAAGTTTCATCTCGCCGATAGCCAGAGATATGTCGTAGTGCTCTTTCTGGTAGCCGAATGAGCCCGCCATTCCGCAACAGCCCGAGGGAATTTCTTCGACCTCAAGGCCGGGAATGAGTTTCAGCGTTTCAAGCGAGGGACCCGAGCCCACGAGGGATTTCTGGTGGCAGTGGCCGTGAAAGAGGGCCCGGCCCGGACGCTCGCGAAGGGGAAGTTCGAGTTCTCCTTTTTCCTTTAAATGAACGAGAAACTCCTCAAGAAGAAAAACCGAGTCGGCTAGCCGACGGGTATCATCGCCCAAGATGAGACTCGGATATTCATCTCGCAGCGTGAGCAGACAACTAGGCTCCACCCCAACGATATAGGCCCCCTCACGAAGTGCACCAGAGAGGCGAATCAAATTCTCTCCGGCCATGTCTCTTGCCTCACGAAGCAGGCCATTCGATATCAGGGGTCGCCCGCAACAGCCCATCTCTGCGAGTTGTACTTCAAAACCAGCGGCTTCAAGCACGCGGATGGTCGCCTTTCCCACCTCGGGGTGGTGGAAATTCGTGAAAGTATCGTTCATGAAGAGGACCTTGCCTCGTGTCGATTTTACGCCACTTGGTCGTGAGCGGAACCATTCCTCGAAAGTTTCGCTCACCAGCGGAGACAACTCGCGCCTTTTATCCACGCCCATAAAACGCTCCATGAGCGAGCGTAAGAATGTGTTCTTGTAGCCCATGTTCACCAATGCGGCGAAGGGTTTGCTTAGACGATTGATCTGCGCAATCCGTCCGAACAAGCGAGTTCCTAGTGGGGTGCCGTGGCGGTCCCAGTGCGCCTGCATGACTTCGGCTTTTATCTTGGCCATGTCCACGCTCGATGGGCACTCGGCCTTGCAACCTTTGCATCCAAGACACAGTTCCATCACCTCGTAGAGGCGCTTAGATGATAAATCCTCGCCCTCGATGCCGCCCGAAATAACCTCTCTTAACGCATTGGCCCGGCCTCGGGTGGAATGTTCCTCCTCATTTGTGGCCTGGAAGGAAGGGCACATGGTCCCGTCTCGTTTCCGGCAGGCCCCCACCCCGTTACACATCTCAATCGCTCGAGCGAAGCCGCCATCGGCAGAGAAATCCATGATGGTGGAAATAGGCACCGTCTTGTATGTGGGGCTGATCCTGAAATTGTCCGTGAAAGCGTCGGCGTTAACAATTTTTCCCGGGTTCATCAGCCCTTCGGGGTCGAAGGTTCGCTTCACTTCGCAGAAGCTATTGTAGAGTTTATTTCCAAAAAACTTAGGCACCAGATGGCTTCGAGCAAGCCCGTCGCCATGCTCCCCGCTCATGGCCCCGCCGAATTCGAGAACGAGGTCAGACGTCTGCTCCTGTATGGAAACCATTTTTTTAACTTCTGATTCCATCTTGAGGTTAATGCTGGGCCGTATGTGCATGAGCCCAACGCTCGAGTGTCCGTAGAAGGAACCTTGGGTGTCGTGGTCGCGTATGATTTTTTCAAGCTTGCGATAGTAGTCGAGAAGTTTTTCGGGCGCCACGGCACAATCTTCTATGAAAGCATAAGGTTTTTTGTCGCCCTTTACGCCAAGCAAAAAGCCGAGCCCGGCCTTCCGTACATTCGATATGGCGGCCTGCCCGGCGGCGTCGAGCAGGGGAACGCGCGAATATCCGATGCCATCTCTTTCAAGCTCGCTTATTAATCCCTCGACCTTGGCGCGTACTTCATCGGCGCCGTCGCCAAAGAAAATTACCTGAAGAGTGGCTTCGGGATCGCCTTCCATAAATGAAGTCATCCAGCGGCGCGCCTCGATGTTCTGTTGGGCGAGGCCGAGGAGAAGGCGGTCCATGATTTCAAGAGCGGCGGGCTTGTGGGTCAATATCTGGGCGCTGGCGGCCAGGGCGCGCTCAACCGAGTCGAAGTGGATGGCCAGAGAGCCTCGGGCCCTCGGGCGGCGGCAGATGCGAACCTTGGCCTCGGTGATGGTGGCGAGAGTGCCTTCTGAGCCGACGAGAAATTTAGCGAGATTAAAGGGCTCGTCCTTGATCAATTCATCGAGGTTATATCCGGCCACCCGGCGCATGATCTTCGGATAACGGTCATCTATTTCCTGGCGATTCTCGTCCGAGAGGCGGTGGAGGGTGCGGTATATGTCTCCGATTCGAGATTTTTCCTCAAGTTTGGACTGTAGTGCCGCCCCTTCGAGAGGGCCAAAAGTGAAAGGCTCGCCGCCCGCCAGGAAGCCTGATATTTCGTGGACATGATCGACGGTTTTTCCATAAACAAGCGATTCTGAGCCCGAGGAATTGTTTCCCATCATTCCGCCGAGGGTGGCCCGACTGCTGGTGGAGGTGTTCGGACCGAAAACAAAACCGTGTGGTTTTAGATAATCGTTGAAGTGATCTTGGACGAGTCCGGGCTGAACACGGGCCCATTCGCCGTCGAGGTCATGCTCGATGACACTATTCATATACTTGGAGAAATCGAGGACAACTGCCTTGCCGACAGTCTGCCCGGCGAGGCTGGTGCCTCCGCCGCGTGAAAGAACGGCCGCCCTGTGGCCCGCCGATATTTCGAGAGTTTTCTTCACATCTTCAGCCGAACGGGGAATGACGACGCCGACCGGTTCAATACGATACATGCTGGCATCGGTGCTGTAGAGTTTTTTGGAGTAGGGGTCGAAGCGAACCTCGCCCTCGATGGCCTCTTTTAATTCGCTTTCGAGTTTTTCCCAGCCCGCCATGTCGCTGCTCCGTGTCGAAGTGTTTTTGTAATTCGCGAAATCCCCATGTGTTAAAAGGGTGCCCTTGGCATCAATTTGCTGGATTCAGGGGAGGATCCTGAACCTAGGGAAAACGCATCATAAGGAGGTAAGGGCAGGTAGGCAAGACAGGGAGCCCCTCCTGCCGTTGCTAAAACATGATTCGGGCAATAAGGTGGGAGGCGACGTGATACATGGTGGGCAGCCACTTCCAGCCCTAGTAAACTAGCCATGTATTTCCTGCTTATCTTGGGAAGTGAGGGCTTTATGGACTATCGGGAGCTGGCCGGGCGCGTTATCGCCGGGGAACGAGTGTCAAGGCAAGACGGTGAGGCTATTCTCGATTCGCCCGATGGAGATCTTCTCTCTCTCCTCGACGCTGCCTTCAAGATTCGTCGTCGGTATTTTGGCCTTTCGGTTCAGATTCACCGTTTGATGAATTCGAAAAGTGGTATGTGTCCTGAGGATTGTTCCTACTGTTCACAATCTGCTGTCTCGGAAGCAGATATCGAAAAATACTCGTTGCTCGATGAAGAACATCTGATCGAGGGCGCCCGACTTGCTGTGGCCACGGGCGCCCGACGTTACTGTATGGCCATCAGCGGTCGCGGTCCATCGGATGCCGAAATCGATCACTTGAGTTCGGCGGTTCGTCGGATAAAATCCGATTTGGGGATTAGTGTTTGTCTCTCGCTTGGCCTGATGGACGAGTCAAAAGCGCGCCGATTGAAAGAAGCGGGTGTGGATCGCCTTAACCACAATCTCAACACGAGTGAGCGTTACTATCCCGAGATTTGTACCACCCATACCTATGCCGACCGGATGGACACCCTGTCTGCCGCACGGGAGACGGGTATGGAACTTTGCTCGGGAGTGATCTTTGGCCAAGGTGAGCATCGAGAGGATGTTCTCGATGTGTGCGAGGCCCTCCGAGAGCTTACGCCCGAATCAATTCCCGTGAATTTTCTCAATGCCATTTCCAAGACCCCGCTTGAGGGCATCCCACCACTGGGAGCAGTCCAGTGTCTAAGGCTTCTTTGTTTGATGCGTTTTTATAATCCCCGCTCAGAGATTCGCGTGGCGGGTGGGCGCGAGGTCCAGCTTCGAGAACATCAGGCACTGGCCCTTTATCCGGCCAACTCGTTATTTGTCTCAGGCTATCTCACCACTTCTGGGCAGTCGCCTGAGGAGGCTCTCCGGATGATCCGCGAACTTGGGTTCGAGGTGGACGCTACTGGGCACACCGATCCGCAATTAGAAATTTCGGTGAAACCAAGCATGGCATGAGGGAGGCCCCCTCCTTGATCGTCTCTATTCACCAGCCCGCATATCTTCCATGGCTGGGCTATTTTCACAAAATTCTTCATTCCGATATTTTCGTTTTTCTCGATACCGTGCAGCTCGAAAAAAACGGTTTTGCTAATCGGAACCGCGTTCGTGCCGCATCAGGTGTGGAGTGGTTGACGGTCCCTCTTCTGATGAAGGGGCATGTGGATAAATCCATTGGAGAGATGAAAATCAATCCGGCGGTGAATTGGAAGCGGAAACATCCTGGAACCCTGGCGCAGGCATATAGGGGGTGTCCGTACTATGAAAAATATGCAGGCGATATAGAGGCGCTCATTAACGGCGCGGGAGATTCGCTAGGAGATTTTCTTTTTGAAATGCTCGGTTATTTTCTTGATGCCCTAGGCATACAGGGGAAAAAGATCATGCGCACCTCGGAGATGAAAGCCTCTGGTAGCCGTTCGGATTTGCTCGCCGCCATTGCGAGCGAATGTGGCGCTGACGTTTATTTGTCAGGCGTTGCCGGAAGAGATTATCTGGATTTTGAGCCGTTTAATGAGGGGGGAATTGAGGTTTCATTTCAGGAGTTTAGACATCCCACCTACGATCAAGGCTATTCGACTTTCGAGCCCAACATGGGTGTGCAGGATGCACTCTTTAACCTCGGCGGGCAGGGCGTTTTGGAAATGTTGGAGAAGGCTGGCACTTAAAACCTACTCACTCGAAATCGAGTGTTTTGGCCTCCATGCCTAGGGCAATCTTTCCCACCGTTTCTAGGCATCGATCATTCGCCGGGGGCATGACAAGTCCTGCCATGGCGTCTCTCAGGTGGCGCTCAAGAGGAAAAGAGCGCAAAAGCCCCTGTCCCCCGCAAAGCCGTATTCCGCGTTCAGCAAGCTCTTTAGCAGCCTCCGTTGCAAGATACTTCGCCTGGTTGAGGATAAAGGTCAATTCCATCTTGCTCAAGTTTCCGCGCAGCATCCCGAGTTTTTCTGTGGCCCGGCGGGCGTTTTCAATTAGCATCGACATTTCGCCAATTTGGCGCTGAATGCGCTCGGAGTGGGCGATTGAATTTTCCATCCCACGAAACTTTGTTTTTTTCGCGTAGTTGACGCAGAATTCATACGCCGCCTCGGCGATGCCGATGTACACAGCGGTGTAGCCGAGTGACCAGATGCTCATATCCTTGCCGAGAATACCACCCGGCTCCCCGATAACTTCATCGGCATTTACGGCCACGTCGTGAAAATGCATCGAATGGGAAACCGTCCCGCGCATCCCGATAGTATCCCAGTCCTCGATGATTTCGATGCCATCGCGGTTGGAGGGCACCATGACATTGAGAAGGCCTTCTTGAATGTTTTTCGCGCCATCAAGATAGCTCCAGGTGAAGTAGTAGGTCGCCCCGGTCGATAGAGAGCAAAAGTGCTTTCTGCCTTCGAGCTTGTAGCCCTCTCCGTCTTTTTTAATTGCAGTGCGGACGGCGAGCTTGTCTCGGAAAGAGGAGCCCGGCTCGCTCGTGATGGACGAGAAAATGGCACCGTCCTCGACTACAGCACGAAAGTAGTGCTCTTGCTGCTCCGGGCTGGCGATTTGGAGCATAAAATCGACCACGGCGCTGTGCATGTTGAAGGTAAGCCCTGTGGCGGCGCAACCTTTCGATATTTTCGAGAGGATCGTGACATAGGTGAGCGAATCCGCGCCGATGCCGCCAAACTTCTTAGGAACGGAAAGAGCGAGAAGGCCGGATTCGGCGAGGTCTGCATAATTTTCCGTTGGAAATCGGGCTTCCTCATCAATAGTTTTAGCGAGAGGAGCAAATTTTTCGCGGCTCAGCTTCTCGGCTAGATCGACCCATTTTTGATTTTCGGGAGACAGTTGGGTATCTAGGCTGCTCATTTATGTAACCTCACCGGGTGATAGATTTAGTGGCGTCCACATGTGGTTTGGTGTCTTTTCATGAATTCACGCATTCGAATGTGGGCAAATGCTCACGATGCTACAGCAGGCGACGATTCTTCGAGAGTTACGGGATCTGTGTCCTTGAGCAGCGGCATGATTTCCTGACCGAATCGCGTGGCTTCCTCGACATGGGGCCACCCCGATAGAATGAACGCCTCTACCCCAGCATCGACGTATTCTTTTAAGGCGGTCGCGATCATATCCGGTGTGCCTACAAGTGAGGCGCCCGCTCCGGCGCGAACCCGATTAACGCCCATCCAGAGCGTATCCGTTATCCAAAGCGAATCGCCCGCCGCGAGATCGTTCACGCGCTGCTGACCGACACTTTCGGTGTTGTTCTTCATGTCGGCCCATGTCCCAGTGTTCGAAATGTCACTTCCCTTGATCAGAGCCTCGGCGGCTTGGCGGGCTTTCTCTTTCGTGTCTCGGCAAATTATGTGGATCCGGATGCCCATCTTGATTTCGTTCTCGCGCCCATACTCGGCGGCACGCCACTTCATGTCCACGACATCCTTGGCGATTGTTTCGAGATCGACGGCGTACATCATGTGGATGTCAGAGTGTTTCGCGCCGACCTTGCGGCCGGCCTCGGAGCTGCCGCCCATATAAACTTTCGGGAAAGGTTTGGACGTAAAACCGGGGAAGAAAGCGGCGTCTCGGATGTCGTAGAACTTTCCGTTGTAGTTTACCGGCTCCTCACTGGTCCATATCGCTTTGATAATGTCGAGGTACTCCATTGTTCGCTCGTATCGCTCGTCGTGTTTGAGGTGATCGCCGTAGCGCATCTGATCCACCGGTGAGGAGCCCGTAACGACATTAACCGTTACCCGACCGTTGGTGGTCCAGTCTAGTGTGTTGCACGATTGCGCGGCGTAGACCGGGCTCGTGAGGCCGGGCCTGAAGGCGACGCAAAATTTGATGCGATTCGAATTTTGGGCAATTCCGGCGGCGGTTACCCATGCGTCGAGGCAGTGTGTTCCGGTGGGAACGAGAAGATTCACGAATCCAGCCTCCTCGGCAGACCGCGCGACCTGGGATAGATATTCGATGGTGGGTTCCCGCTCGGGTACCGGAATGTTGATTTTATGTCCGTCTCCAGCTCTTGCGCTGGGAATAAACCATGCATATTCCGTAGGCATTTAAGTCTCCTCTATTGAATCTACTGGACCGGCTAGGCAAAAAAGAGAGCGATAGCAAAAGGTCACATGATTAATTAAAGAATTCGGGTGAAATGTCCAATATTGTCTCGCGATTGTCGTTGTTTAAATATAACATATTATTGGCCTACATAAGCATACCTTTTCAGGTAGTATGTCTCATTCATAATAATTATGAATCGACAACGCATTGTAGTGTATTGCAGCCTTTTTTGATGATGCATCACCGTTTTTATTTTAGGATATTTTCGATATGAAAGAAGATCTTAAAAGGGTTTCTTTATCAGATCGCTTCGTTCCTTACTATTACCAAATTGCCAATTTGCTTCGTGAGAAAATTGAAGGCAGAGAGTATTCTCCTGGGGACAGGCTTCCGGGTGAAATAGAGTTGGCTCGCAGTTTTGGAGTTAGCCGTGTCCCGGTTCGTCACGCTCTGTCTTTGCTGGAAAATGAAGGCATCCTTAGTCGCCAGCGCGGGCGTGGCACTTTTGTCTCGAAAAAAGAATTTGCGCCGAAAGCCCCGATTCTTAGCGGAGTTATCGAAGACTATGTGACTACAGGTATTCAGGGAACGCTTGGTCTCTTGTCTATGGAACGTGTGCCAGCCCCCGCAAAAGCTGCAGATTTTTTTGATATTGACGACGGAGAAATCTTGATGATGCTTCGGCGTCTGAGGCAGGTGGACGGTATGCCTTATTCCTATGTCATAAACTTTCTTCCCGTTGCCACAGCTGCAGAAATTCCCATTGAGGATCTTAATAAACGAACAATGGTTTCTATTTTGGAAGAACGGATGGACACTCCTCTTCAAATCATTCAACAGACAATAGAAGCCAAAAGTGCGGACAGTGAAATTGCGGGTGTTCTAGAAGTCGACACGACCTCTCCTGTGATGTATGTCGAAACTTTTATACGCAGTCAGGCAGATGAGCCTATACAGTTTTCTCGGACCTTCTACCGAGGAGACCGTTATAAATACATGGTGGAATTGAAACGAAGGTTGTAATCCTCGGGTTGAAGTTTTCTTATGTGTGAAAATATTTTCCTTGAAAAATGTATTTGGAGATGAGTTTTATGGACCTTGGGTTAAGGGGTAAAACGGCGATTGTGACCGGCTCTAGCATGGGACTCGGTCTGGCAGTGGCCAAAGAGTTAGCGCGTGAAGGATGTAATGTAACAATATGCTCCCGGGGCGAGGAGGCGCTTTTTGCCGCCCAAAAGGAAATCCAAGCCCAGGCCGACGGTGCTCAGGTTCATGCCGTAATGACGGATATGGAACGATCTGAGGATATTAACCGCCTCGTTAGTGAGACGGTGGATCGCTTCGGTACTGTTCATATACTCGTCAATAACGCTGGTACGAGCATCACCAAAGATTTTCTCGATGTGGAGCGTGAGGATTGGACAAAAATATTCCAGATGATAATTGTCGGGGCCTCTGAGGCCAGTAAACTGGTGATCCCCTACATGCAAAAACAAAAGTGGGGCCGAATAATTAATGTTGGCTCTGCAAGCTCCAAGCAGCCCCGCCCCCGGCGCGTTCTCTCGAACACTGCCAAGACAGCTTTGCTGAGTTTCACGAAAACCCTGGCCAGGGAGTTCGTGAAGGACGGGATACTCGTCAACTGTGCCATACCGGGGCGCTTCGACACGCATTGGCGCGAGCGCATCGAAAAAATGGCAAAGGATCAGGGGCGAGGTGAGGAAGATGTTTATGCCGAAGTCGTCAAGGACATCACCATGTCGCGCCTCGGCCAGCCCGAGGAATTCGCTGCGATGGTGTTATTCCTTGCGAGCGAGCGCGCCAGTTTTATCAGCGGCGTTGCCTATGCGGTGGATGGCGGAGAGATTTCCTCAATCTGAGTTTAAGAAGCGCCCCGGAGATAATTCTGCCGCCAGACCGAGTGGTTCTTCTTTTTCCAGTATCAGCCTTGCTCCCATCTCGCCCACGGCTGCCGAGCAGGTTGCGCCGTGTCCGCCGAGCCCCGCTACCCAAAAAAATCCTTTAACCCCCGGATCCCAGCCAATGATAAAGCGATCATCTGGCGTTGAAGTACGCAGGCAAGCCCAGTACGCTTGGAACCGTAGCCATTGGAGGGGAGGCACATTCTTTCGTAGCTTATCCTTGAGCAACCCCATCGCGGCGATATTCGCCTCAGGAAGTGATGGTGGAAACACATCCTCATCGCAGGCGCTTAAAAGTAGTCCCCCGGCTGCGGGTCTGAAGTAATAGGCGGCTCCCATGTCCCAGACGAGCGGCCAGCTGGGATCGGTCCAAGGGAGAGTTCCCGTTCGAAAAAGGTGGCGGCGACGAGGCTGGAGGGGAAGCTCTGCCGCCCCTGACATACTGGCCACAGCTCCGGACCATGCGCCTGCAGCGTCAATGAGCACATCTGCCTCAATGCGTCCTCTGTCAGTTTTCGCGGCAGAGAAGCGCCCTCCTTGCACCTCCACATTTTTAAGCTCGCAGCCCAGCCAGATTTCGGCCCCGCCAGCTCTTGCACCCTCAAGGTAGCCATCGAGCAGGCCCTGGATGTCCACCACGCCGTCACAAGGAGACCACAAGGCGGCTTCGAATTCCGTGCCCTCAAGGATTGGGATTTGTTTCACTACCCAATCACGTTCTCTTATTTCCACATCCAGCCCTGCGGCCTGGAGACGTGTGGCGATGACTTTTTGTCCGGCGAGTTGATCCCCCGAGGCGAGGAATAGGGAACCTGTCGGTGAGAATTCAAGCTGTCCTGGCCAATCATCGGGGGGCTTTCGGATAAATTCGGCCCCCCGGCGGGCGAGGCTCTCTTCTGCCTCGCCAGAGCCCCGGTGCGTTACCATGGCGGCATTTAGCCCCGAGGAGTTGAGACCTGCCACCGCTTCGCGGTCGATGACGAGCACATCCTTGGCACCCATACGAACCAGATTATAGGCGGTAGCCGCACCTGCGAAGCCCGCTCCAACGATGAGATAACGCACTTTTTTCATTTGAGGCTCCGCAGCATGGTTGGAGTCTGGGGAATGAGGCAGTCCAATCATTGTCTCGAAAATGAGAGGGGCTGGTCCAATTGTCGTATCATACTTGGGAGCGGGTCTGAAAGCGTTTAGCACTTTGTTCTGAGATTTGAAAAAAAGGGGGGCTTGTCTGACTTTATCTATCCGTATTTGGTGGTGTCGCTCTATGAAGTGGGTAGTGGAGATTTTTTCAGATTTAGAAGTAAAGGATACTCGCGCCCAGCCACAAAGGCTGAAAAATTAATTTGCTTTTTTCGTTGTCCGGTTAGGTTGAGTTTTTGAGTATTCTGAACATGGTTGGTAGGAGTAGAGAGGCTCTCCCGAGGCTGCTATTCAGTTTATTTGATGTTTTTCTTCAACATTTCACCGTTTTCCCTTATCCAATCGAGTAAAAGGCCTATGCCGTCGGATAGAGGCATTCTGGGTGACCAGGAAAGTTTTTCTTTCAGCGCCCTGATGTCTGAGATGTAAACTTTCTGATCGCCGGGTCGCCAGTCGGCGAAATTTAGTTCGATGGGGCGATCCGTTTTCTCCTCGATCAGATTAATTATCTCAAGTAGCGAGGCTGCGCATCCTGGCCCTCCGCCTACGTTGAAAGCAAACATATCGAGTTGGGGTTCCATCTCGATGGCACGGTAGTGAAGATCCACCAGGTCATCGATGTGGAGAAGGTCCCGGACCTGCTTCCCGTCGCCGAATATCGAAATTGATCGACCGAATGATGCACAGATAGCGAACCAGGCCACCCACCCCTGATCTTCAACACCCATCTGCCGGGGGCCATAGATGCAAGACTGGCGGAAGACGATGGACCGCAAGCCATATATGCGCCGGTAGTCGAGGACATATTGCTCGGCGGCCCCTTTCGAGCAACCGTAGGGGGAATGGAAATCAAGGGGCATGGTTTCTGGAACCCCGTCAGGTTGATCTCGGAACGAATAACGACCATTTTTCTCCCCGATGTTCAGGGATGGAAGTGCTCCGTATACCTTGTTGGTGGAGGCGTAAATGAGAACGGGGTCACTCTCGCTCAGCCGTATGGCTTCAAGGAGATTGAAGGTGCCGAGTGCGTTTATCTCAAAGTCTGTCCGGGGGTCTTCCACCGAGGTGGTTACCGCCACCTGGGCGGAGTCATGAAATATGGCGTCATACTTTTGGGCGTTTAGTAGGTCCGAAAGGGTGTCGAAATCGCGGATGTCAGCCTCGACGAAATCGAATTTGCCCAAAGAGCGTAGCCATTCTAAATTCAGGAAGGAGCCCGCACGGGATAAATTATCTAGAACGGTAATGGCATGTCCCTCTCGGATGCCCTTTGCTGCTAAGTTGCAACCGATGAAACCTGCTCCTCCTGTGATCAATATTTGCATTCACTCGTCCTTTGATCGAACCGCACCGATTCAATTCGATATTTTTTTCTTTCTCCGCCGTGTTAGGAAAATGCGGAAAAGCCGAGCGTATGCAAGAAGATTCCCGGAAATTTGTATCGAACTGGCGCCTTTTTTCAGTCCGTAATCGTACACGAAAGGCACCTCTCTCACTATTCCGATAAAACCTTCAAGCCGAAGAAGCATTTCGGCATTGCAGGCGAACCCTTCTGTGCTCGTGAAGTCGTCGCCGTATTCGGCGAGGGCCTGGCGGAGGGGACCGGCGCGGTATGTTCGGTAGAAGATGGTGTAATCTCGGACGCCAGCAACAGGGCACAATCTACACAGCAAGGTGTTTGCCCCGCCACTCAACACGAGTCTTTTAATAGGGAATTTCACATAGCGCCCTCCAGGCGCATAGCGCGATGCAATGACGATATCGCACGGCGGTGACAGCTGCTCCAGCATTTGCGGCACTACGGCGGGATCGCTTGTTCCGTCCCCCTCCATGACTATCAGGGGGTCCTCGTCATCGGCGTCCTCAAGAGCCGCCCGGAAGCCGGTGAGGAAGGCCGACGCTACCCCCCGGTTCACCTCGTGTCGCAATTCTCTGATGGGAAGTCTTGTTTTGAGTGAGTCTACAACTTCGCTGGTATTGTCGCTGCTCCCGTCGTTAACGATGAAAATTTCATATTTTCGCTCGAGGTTTTCCATGACGCCTTGAATGCGGTTGCACAACAGTTCGAGATTCGGGCCTTCGTTGTAGGCTAGGACAATAAATCGAACTGGGCTTGGGGCATCCTGGTTCGCAGGTTCAACATTGGATTCCGATGTGTGAAGTTTGCCCGCGAGGTCTTGGTGCTTTTTCATTTTACCTTTGATTTTAATGTTAAGGAATTTAGCCCCCTTGGATATAGAGCTTTTATTCCTTGGATTTGGAATTGAACTGCCCAGAAGTTGTATCATTTCCTATGAGAGTTTTGAAAGTAGTGCTATTTTCGGAGGCGGCTCACATGAAAATTGTTGAGCTGAATAGAAAAAGTAGGCGATAGGGCTTTTTAAAAGGCCATCCATAAAATGGAGGATAAAGTGTCTCGGTTTTTCTCTCTTAGAGTGCGCTCCCATCTTTGGGTGTTTCTCATCTGTGTCGTTGCCGCTCTGGGAATGACATGGCCAACCGTTTTGCACCTCGCGGAAAACACGGTGCCGACGAAGTATATGGATGTTTCACTGTATTACTGGAACCTTTGGTGGTTCAAAATGGCGCTTTTAGATCTCGGAACGAATCCTGTCTATACAAGCTACCTTTTTGCGCCAATAGGAACCACGCTTGCCTCGCATACGCTCACTCCTTACTACGGCCTCATCGGGATTCCACTTCAGCTTCTATTCGGTCTATCGGCGACGTTTGGGTTGATTTATCTCTCAACATTTATTCTCTCGGTGCTCGGAATGTATTTGTTGATATATCACCTGACAGAGGACCGCCAGTCGTCGCTAGTGGGAGCGATAATTTTTACCTTCGCTCCCTGGCACATGTTGCACGCTAAATTTCATCTAAATTTATTGAGCATTCAGTTCATCCCTTTGTTTATTCTTTATCTCCTGAAGTTACTTGAGCGGCCTGGCGCTAAGTACGCAATTTTGGCCGGGGTGTATATGGCGCTTACGGCTCTGTCCGACTGGAATTATTTATTATTCATTCTGCTTTTCGTTCTCGTGTTCTTGATATGGGCGTATCTCAATGAGAAGGGGGCGATGACTCAACCTAAATTTTTGTATGCCCTCTGTGGAATGATGGGAGTATGTCTTTTCCTCGTATCGCCGTTCCTGATTCCCCTCCTACGAGTGATTTTGTCGGGAGAGATAAACATTGCGGGCGAGGGCGGGGCTAGAGAGTATTCAGCTGATTTGGCAGCGTTTTTTGTTCCCTCTAACTTACATCCCCTGTGGGGAGATTCTGTTTTTATCCGGGGGCTTTACTCAAAATTGTCGGGTGGCGTTTCAGAAGGAACGGTGTTTTTAGGATACACGGCGCTTTTTTTAGGCGTGGTGGGTGTTTTGAGAGTGGAGCAGCGTTTAACGCGATTGTGGGTTGCCGTTTTTGCTCTTTTCTTGGTGCTCTCACTTGGGCCTGACTTGCAAGTATTTGGTAAAGAATACCTCGGCTTCACCCGCCTTCCTTATAATTGGCTCATTCAGCACACTCCGATTCTCAAGGGGGCACGGGTGCCAGCCCGCTTTACGGTGATGACCGTCCTGGCGCTTTCTGTTTTGGCTGGATTAGGTCTGAAGAAGATTCTCTTAGGCTTTGCGCCGCGTCAAAGAGCTTTGTTCTCTACTATGGTGGCTGGTCTCATTCTTTTCGAATTTATGGCCAAGCCCGTTTTTACCGAGATGAAAGTGCCCGAGCCATACAAGAAATTTGCTCAAGATAAAGGAGCCTACTCGATTCTAGACGTTCCTGTTGCTATGCCGCAAAACGTTAATCTATACATGGCCTACCAGACGGTTCACCAAAAGCCGATAATCTCGGGATACATTTCCCGAGTGATTCCCAAAAATTGGAAGTTTATCAACGAGGATCCATTTGTGCGGCTCCTCCATTATCCCGAGCTGATTACCCCGGCAACCCTAGACACTATGCCTGTCGGACTTATCAGGAATAAAATAAAATATGTCTTGGTCCACAGGAATAATAAATTTTATAATGTCGTTGACGCCCCGTATTTTGATCATACGAAAGTGCGGATTGTGAGAGGAGAAAAAAAAGAGGCGTTTCTTGCGAACATTCATAAGCTGTTGTCACGGCATCTGAAGCGCTCGCCACTTTCGGGAGAAAATATCACTGTGTATAAGGTGTATTAGATGTAGTTTGCTTGGCTGGGCATGGTGGCGTGTCCAGGAGTTTTATTCAGATTTTTCACATGGCCTTGAGGCATTATCTGAAATCAGGTTCCCCCGGTTTGGAAGATTTTCTTATGTCAGAAATTCCTGAATTGAGCATTGTCATTCCGGCGCTTGGAGAAGCCGAAAATTTAAAGCTCCTCCTACCGGAGTTACACAAAGAGTTGAAGGAAATCGGCATCGCATTCGAGATACTGGTAGTCGACAATGGGGCTCCCGATGAGACGGAAAATGTCTGTCGCCAATTTGGTGCGACTCTCCATACCCAGGAGGAAAAGGGATACGGAGGCGCGCTTCGGACAGGTTTTAGGAATGGACGCGGTAAGCTCATCCTAACTCTGGATGCAGACCTCTCGCATCCGCCTAAATTTATTGGTCAAATGACTCAGGCGGCGGCCCACTCAGATTTAGTGATCGCCTCTCGTTATGTGGCTGGCGGTAGTGCTGAAATGCCAGCTACAAGATGGCTACTCAGCCGGATACTAAACTTTACCTTCGGATGGATTTTTGCTGTACCGGTTTTGGATTTAAGCAGTGGTTACCGAATTTATCGAAAAGAGTTGGTGGAGCAAATCAATCCAGTGGCAACAAATTTCGATATTCTTCAGGAAATTCTCCTTCGGGCAGTTGCCATAGGCCTCAAAGTTCAGGAGGTCCCATTTCAATACAGTGCTCGGCATTCGGGAAGATCCAATGCCAAGCTCATTGCCTTCGGATGGTCTTACTTAAAAACACTTGTGATGATGTACTCCTTGAAAAAGAAATTTTTATTTTCCCCATACCTCATGCTGTACCCTCTTTGCGACACCTACCCTAATACACCTGATACACGATGATGTTATCGCTAGACAGGGGTGAGCGTTTCGTATGTTTTAAAAGTAGCTCGTGTATATTTTTGAGAAATATTTTCTTCCTTTTTCCCCTGGCGTAACGAACTTTCGTGTGGTCGAAGTAGGGGTTGTCAAGAAATTCGTAAAATTCTTTGGTTTTGTGGACTAAGACATATTTTATTTTGTGTTTGATAAGCCCGGCAGGCTTGGTGTTGATCGTTTCTGAGGTAATTCGTTCTGGGAAATGGAGAAGCCTCACGAACGGGTCATTTTCGATAAATTTCCAGGATTTTGACACCACCCTGGAAATGTATCCCGAGATTATCGGTTTTCTGTGAGCTGTTTGATAGGCCATGTACCAACTGGCGTTTTGTGGTAATCCGACGGGTACCTCTAGCACGGCATAGGCTTCTGAGTCTTGGGCAAAATATGTATATGGCTTGGGAATGGAGACAGGGATAGAGGGGTGAACTGCCTGAAATTCGAAAAGGATAAGGGCTGTTGCTCCCGCGATTAGCATGGTCTTCTTGTTCGGTTTGAGATTGTCGAGAAGGGACTTCATCCCCCAGCCAGCCAGGACGGATATAGCTAGTGAGGCCATCACAGCGAAGCGTGCCGGGATACGTGCGCCTTTCAAGAACGGTGTGTTTTGGATGAACCAGTTGTAGGGAAGTCGGGTAAAGCCGAGGTATTCTTCACCGAATATCTGAAGATCTGGTCCGAGCGAGAGTGCCATGAAAGTGGCGAGTGTAATTACCCAAATATAAATATTTCGCCAGCCGGAGCGGAGGAGAGCAACTCCAGCGAGAGCCAGCGCCGCATAACCGAAGGCGACGGTTCCCTCGCTCAGACCGCCCGCAAAGGAGGTGTACATTTTCTGAAAGACGCTGTTGCCGCCCCATAGAGGATGTAGGTTTGAGGGAACAAAATAGGCGGCAAGATCGGCCGAGGCCGCTCTTGCGAAGCGCTCTCCTGCGATATCGACCGTGCCTGTGAGGATGTCTCTCGCTAGTGGAATTAAAAATGGCGAGATAATCACGAAACACACTCCACCTAGCCAGCAAAGCCCGCGAATAAAAGACAGGTTGATGACTTTCGTCCGCTCATTCGCAAAAACGGAAATCATGAATACGAGAATAAAAATTAGAAAGAATAAAAAATAATTCCATGAGCAAAGTGCAGTGAGTGCCATGAAAATTCCTGCTGCGATTCCGTTTTTCGTACAAGGATTCTCCGATAGCCGAACAAGATATAGAGCGAAAAGCGGGATGTATTGGATGGTCATCAAATGAAGATGATTTTGGGCGTGCATCATGTGGTAAGGCGAGAAGGCGAAGATTAAGGCGCCCACGAACGCAGCCGCGTGATTTTTCGTAAGGTGGTGAATCAACAGATGCATGCCGTAGCCGGAAAGCACGAAGGTTGAGAGGTAGAGAATGTTGAAGGCGGCCATGAGACCAAAGAGGGCTTGGAGTGGTATCCCAATCAGTCCGTTGTAAGGGGCAAGGGTGTGGGCAGTCAAAGTTGTGCCGACGGGATGAAAAAGTTGATTTGTAAAAAGAGGGTTTGTCCCAAGGTCCATAAGGGCGGTTTTGAACCACCATAGATTCCAGTAGTTTTGCAGGCCGTCATGGGACCAGACTGGCAGCCGGGTGAAAAGGTTGTTGGCGACCGGATAGGTCATTCCCAAGGTTAGGGCCAGGTAGAGGCCGATGAGCAGAAGATGGATGGAGATTCCAAAAGGGCTCTCCGGGCGGGATAGGTGATAATCTTTGCCGCGCATGGCGCCGGTTCTCATCGGGGGAATTGTATTCCATCTCGGGGCGGGACTATCAGTTCAAACCCAGTCTAAACGGTCCATTTGAATATATACGAAAATTTGCTTCGATGTGCATACGGGGAAGGGCTCGACGTTCACCGTTCGCCTGCCTAGAGTTGATAAGAAAATTTAGGGCAGTTATCCAACCGGTTTATATCCCTCGCAAATAAACAATCCTTCACAATGTAGAATCATCAAAGCAGAATGGAAAGTTTCCGGGCTGGTTTTCGGGCGACATCTACTCTCTAAGGGTGCGTAGCCCAAATACCATGAACATTATAGATGTTACTAAATTGATACCAAAGAGTATCGAGAATTCTAAATATTTCAGCCCAGAGTGCTTCAATGCCCCAGTTAGTCAGGGAAAGAAGTGACACATTTAGGTAATTGTACGCCCTAAGAATTGATCGGCCTATCGAGCTGTCGGTACTGAATCGCCTCGGCGAGGTGGGCGGGGGCGATGGCGTCCTCTCCCGCCAGATCGGCGATTGTTCGCGCCACTTTTAACACCCGGTGATAGGCCCTGGCCGAAAGACCCAGCCGCTCGACGGCCATTTCGAGCAGTTTTTCCCCCTGGGTGTCGATTTTGCAATAGCGGCTGATGAGTGCCGGGCCCATGTGGGCGTTCGAGTGAAGGGCGGGATGATCATTGAAGCGGCTTTGCTGCCTCGTGCGGGAGGCTTCGATACGCCCCCTGATTACAGCCGAACTCTCGCCGGTTTCCTCTCCTGAAAGTTCTTTCCACTCGACCCTGGGCACCCCGATGTGAATGTCGATGCGGTCAAGGAGCGGCCCTGAGATGCGCGAGCGGTAGCGAGCAATTTGCTTGGGGGTGCAGGTGCAGGGCCTTGCCGAATCGCCCCAATGCCCGCAGGGGCAAGGGTTCATTGCGGCGGCAAGCATGAAGCGGGCGGGAAATGAGAGGCTCGCAAGTGCCCGGCTGATGGTGATGTGGCCCTCCTCTAGCGGGCCGCGTAGGGTTTCGAGCACATTTTTTTTGTATTCGGGAAGCTCATCCAGAAAGAGCACGCCGTTGTGGGCAAGCGATGCCTCACCGGGGAGCGGGATGGTACCTCCCCCGACCATGCCGGCGTCGGAAATGGTGTGGTGCGGGGCACGGAAGGGTCGTTTGGTGACGAGTGACCGACCCGGCCCAAGTTTTCCGAGTACGCTCCAAACCTGGCTTGTCTCGATGGACTCCTCTAAAGATAGGCGGGGGAGGATGGTTGGCAGCCGTCTGGCGAGCATGCTCTTTCCGCTTCCCGGGGGGCCCAGCATCAACAGGTTGTGCCCGCCCGCCGCCGCCACCTCTATAGCCCGCTTGGCGTGGCGCTGTCCCCGGATGTCGCTGAAATCCTCCACCCCGTCAGGGGGGGAATTTAAATGCGGTTGCCCACCGCTCTCAGGCTCAATTGTGAGCTCTCCTTTTAAGTATCCCACCACCTGGGGAAGAGTGTGAGCCGGAATTATCGCCAGATTGTCTACAACCGCTGCCTCGCGAGCATTTTCGACCGGGAGGATAAGCCCGCCCAGGCCGCGCTGCTTGGCGAGGACGGCCACACTCAACGCCCCTCGTACGGGCCTCAGAGTACCGTCCAGCGCCAACTCGCCAAGGAACATGAGACGGGTGTTTTCATTTTTCTCCTCGCGGATGGCGCCTGTCGCTCGAAGCAGGGCGAGTGCAATCGGGAGATCAAAGGCACTTCCCTCTTTGCGAACGTCGGCGGGAGAGAGGCTCACGGTGATGCGCCCGAGCGGGTAGCGAAAGCCTGTGTTAGAGATAGCGGCACGTATGCGCTCCTTGCTTTCTTTGACCGCCGTATCCGGCAGCCCGACGGTGGCATAGGCGGGCAACCCGGTGGCGAGGTCCACTTCTACATCGACCGGATAGGCATCTACGCCCAAAACGGCCGCCGACGTTGTTTTTGCGAGCATGGCGTTGCCTCCTCGAAGATTAATAGCCCAAGTCCCATGGCGAATGTAAGACGAACAATATAGCAAAATTAAAGCGAAGATCAAGTCCGCCTATATATCGATAATTATTGGCCTAATAGGTTGGGTGAGAAGCTAGAAAAAGGGACATGAGGAGAGGTACTCTTCGGTTTGTCCTAATCATCTGTTCACACCCGAAAAGGAGTGATTTGAAGTGGCGAAAGTTCTTGTGATCGATTCAAAGATGTCGAAAATAAAACCGGACTGGCTAGGGCCTGGCTATGAAGTTGTCCAACCCAAAGGCTATGAGGACGCGGATATACTACGCGAGCTTTCAGGGATTGCCGGCTTCTTTACTGCGTTTCGACCGGTGCCTGCAGAACTGATTGAGGCGGCCCCTGATCTCAAGGTGGTGGCGAGACCCGGCGCGGGAGTGGACAATATTGATATTAATGCGGCCACCCGCTGCGGGGTCATGGTCTGCAACGTCACTGGCGTTAGAGGCCGCTCGCTGGCCGAGCACGCTTTTTTCATGATGCTCTACATCTCGCGAAATGCCTGGATGAAGGATGACCAGGAAACTTGGCTAGCGACGCCGCCTATTCAGCTCACCGGCAAAACGCTGGGCGTCGTCGGCCTTGGCGACATCGGCGGGAACATCGTGAAGATAGGCCATGGTTTCGGGATGAATATTCTGGTCAATACAAGAACGCCCGATCCGGGGCGGGTGCCGGGTGTTGATGTCGAATTCGTTTCGTTCGATGAGATGTGTCCTCGTGCCGATTTCATTGTGCTGGCGATGCCGCTTGTACCCGAGACGGAGGGGCTTGTTCGGAGCGAGACGCTTGGAAAAATGAAAAAGAGTGCCGTTGTCGTCAACCTCTCTCGGGGGCAGGCTATCGTCACCGACGATCTGCTTGAGGCCATTCAGGCAGGGCGAATTGCCGGGGCGGGTCTCGATGTAACCGACCCCGAGCCCCTGCCCGATGGGCATCCTTTATTTTCGATTCCCCAGGTGCTCATCAGCCCGCACAACGGCTCAAGAACCTCCGAGACCACGGCTGCGGCCATGGGGCGGTCAGCCGACAACATCCGAAAAGCGATAGAGGGCTTGAGACCAATGGGCTTGGTCAACACCGAGGTGCTTGGCTAGTGGCGCCCGATGCCATTCGAAGGACACCCTGGTTCGCCTATTTCCCTGATCATTACGCCTGGTCGTTCCATATTGCCATCACGCTCTCGCGCGTGGCGGCGGGTGCAGCGGACACCGCCGAGGTGTTCGAGGTCTGCCGCCGGGTGTCGAGAAGGGTGGGTGATAACAAGCTTTGGTTCCGTGAATGGGGTGCGGATGGGGGATCGTCTCCGTGCGATGGCGTTTAGCGATGCGCGGCGGGCAGTGTCCGAACCGCTGCCACGGGCGATCAACTCGCCTGGGTGTTTAACGAGAAAACCCCCAAGGCGATTATCGACTGGACCCATTGGTGTGGGCTCTCAAAGGCCGAGGATGTTTGAAAAATGCTTGAAATATTTTCGAATCTTCTCTGTGATTTAGCCATGTAGCACAAGGTCAGACGAGGGGCTCCTAATCCCATCTTGGGCAAGGAAAAGCGGTTTTTGCCCGAATGGAAAAGACTTTATCGAAGATTTTTCGGGTCGCTTTATCGCGGGGATTGACGCCGATGGCCGACCTCGTAGCATAGAGGGATGTGATCGGCGCGTGAAGAAACTCCGCCGTGCGCTTGGGAGTCTTTCGCCCGCCGCCGCCCGAAAAGTTGCCACCGGAAATTTTCGCCGTCTTATAAAAGTGGGTCTTAATAAACGATCTGTTCCTTAAGTATACTCCGGTTTGAGTTTGTTCCTCGCGTTACTCTCCTTTCAATCTGCCGCCTGTTTAGATTTCCCCCGAAACCGGATAAAATTCCGTATACATACCAACATTGAAATTTGATTTGGAATTTTGATCAGATGATCTGAGAGATGGCAATGCTAGAGACAATACACCCCAACCTCCTGGCGTTGACCGGGGCATTGTGCTCGGCTATTGCCCGCATGTTCTACAAAAGCGCCCTGAGTCATCTGAGCCCGACATTTGTCACCGTTTTGGTGAATTTTATCTCCGTCTTGTTCGCGGCCCTTTTCTATTTTCTCGGAGACGGCGTCTCAGATTGGCCCATCGAGGGGCTCCTTTGGTTTGCTTTTGTGGGGCTCGTCGGCAGTCTCTTCGGGCGCTATATGAGTTTACTGTCGATACGCCTGACGGGCGTAGCCCGGGCAACGATCGTGATGCAAACGGTGCTCATTTGGTCGACAGCCATCGCCATCATCTTTCTTGGAGAACGCTTGAGCGTCGGGGTGGCTGCCGGGTCCTTGTTGATCATGTTTGGGGGCGTTCTCCTCGTTTATGAAAAAGAAGAGGTGCGAAAGAGGATTCCCCTGGTCTACTATCTGGCGCCGCTGCTGGCCGCTTTTAGTTTGGCGTTCACTTTCTTGCTCCGCCGTTACGGGCTGCTCCTGATTCCCTCCTCCCCCTTGGGGATGGGAGTATCCAACTTGACGGCTCTCGTCGCTTTGTCCGCTGCCCTTCCGTTCACCGATGGGGGTATGCCGGACACCCGGGAGACGCGGGGATTTCTCATCGCGGCCCTGGGCGGCGTTTTTAACGCCGGGGCCGTACTGTGTTTCTGGACGGCGGTGCAGACGGGCAAGGTGGTGGAGGTGGTTCCCATCAATCGCCTGTCCGTTCTTTTCGTGATTCTTTTTTCGTGGCTTTTTTTTCAGCGGCAGGAGCTTATCTCACTGCGCGTGGTACTTGGCGGGCTTCTCTCCGTGGCGGGAGCTTATGTTATCGTCGTGGGACATTAAGCCGGGCCGGTTTAGAATAGCGGTGATGAAACTTTTCCTATCGGACAATCGCTATCGCCCGTTAGCCCGGTATTTACGGAATCCGGATAAAAGACTGAATTCATTATGATAACGGAGATTCGATATGGATGCTGAACTGGAGGGAAAAGCTTGTCTCGTAACGGGCGCGAGCCGGGGCATTGGGCGCGCCTGCGCAATTTTTCTTGCGAGGCAGGGATGCCCGGTGGCGGTGAATTACCGCGAGCGCGAGAAGGAGGCTGAGGAAACCTGCAGGACAATCGAGTCAGAGGGGGGGCGGGCACTTCCGTTTCAGGCCGATGTTTCTCAAACGGAGGAGGTCGAGGCCCTCGTTGCGAGTGTGAGGGATAAGTTTGGGCCCGTTTACGTCCTAGTTAACAATGCTGGAATTGCCCCGATGCGCGCGCCCGATGAACTGACTGAGGAAATCTGGGACGAGACGATAGCCGTGAATTTGAAATCCACCTTTCTCGTGACGCAGGCGGCCCTTCCCAATATGCGCAAGGCCAAATGGGGTCGGGTCATAAACGTATCCTCGAACGCCGCTTTCACAGGCGGGCGAGTGGGGCCGCACTATGCCTCGTCCAAGGCGGGAATGAACGGTCTCACCCACTCCTATTCGAGTTTTTATGCCAAAGAGGGTATTACGTTTAACTCGCTCGCCCCGGCGGGCATCTGGACCGATATGATTGAAAACGACTTGAAAATAAAGGAGCCCTATGCCCCGGTGCGCCGATTCGGGCACGTGGACGAGGTGGCCGAGGCCGCCGTGATGTTCGCCCGGTGCGGCTTCATCACGGGCCAAACCCTCCTCATCAACGGCGGAGTTCACATGTCCTGAGTTTCCATGCGTTGCGGTTTAGTCAGGGGCAAAGAGCACAGAATTGAACTGGAGAATCGGCCAGGTTCTAATGAGAAAACGACTAGCTGACTTGCTGATAAAATCGGTGAATGTTCGCGAGGATGAGGTTCGCGCGCTACTCCTCTCGTTCGCGTATTTCTTCTGCCTTCTTTGCGGCTACTATATTTTGCGGCCGCTCAGGGAGGAGATGGGTGTCGCCGGTGGAGTTCGCAATCTACCTTGGCTCTTTACGGGAACCTTCCTCGTCATGCTGGCGGCGATTCCGGCTTTCGGGTCGGCGGTGGCGCGCTTTCCGAGGCGAAAGCTTGTCCCGTTTATTTACCGATTTTTCATCGTCAACATTCTACTCTTCTATCTGTTGTTCTCCCTTGGTGCGGGGCGGGTCTATCTGGCGCGCGCGTTTTTCATTTGGGTGAGTGTCTATAACCTGTTCGTGGTCTCGGTTTTCTGGAGTTTTATGGCCGATATTTTCGAGAGCACGCAGGGAAAGCGCCTCTTTGGCTTCATTGCGGCGGGCGGCACCGTTGGCGCGCTCCTGGGCCCAGCGATCACAACTTTTCTTGCCGTGCCGCTCGGGCCGATTAATCTTTTGCCCATTTCGGCGCTCTTCCTTGAGTTGGCCGTGCAGTGCATTCGGCGGCTTCTTCAATCGCCAGGGGTGAAGAATAGCGCCGCCGCCCCAGTTGAGAATGCAATTGGCGGGGGTGTTTTCGCCGGGGCGATAGGGGTATTTCGCTCGCCCTATCTCCTGGGAATTTGCGTATATATCTTGCTGTTCACAACAACCTCGACCTTCGTCTACTTTCAGCAGGCCCATATCGTCTCGGCGGCGTTCGATTCTCCGGCCGAGCGCACACGTGTGTTCGCCCTGATCAATCTCATTGTCGGTTTGCTCACGCTTGGGGTGCAATGGTTCGTCACTGGCCGGTTTATGGCTCGCTTCGGGGTCGGTCGGTCGGCGGCGTTTTTGCCGTTGGTGGTGGCGGCAGGATTCCTTGCTCTTGCGGTATCGCCTGTGCTCGCCGTTCTCATCGCGTTTCAGTCGATTCGCCGGGCCTCGAACTTCGCTATCTCAAAGCCCGCGCGGGAGGTGCTCTTCACGGTGGTTGGACGCGAGGAAAAATACAAGTCCAAAAATTTCATTGATACTGTGGTCTATCGGGGCGGGGACGCGGTTAGCGGCTGGGCCTATGCCGCCCTCTCGGGCCTCGGTCTGGGATTGTCTGGTATCGCCGTGGTAAGTGTGCCGCTGGCGCTCGGGTGGGCCTGGGTGGCGCTGGCGCTCGGGAAAAAACAGGAAAAGCTGGCCGATAGCGGCTAGAATTTAATTGTTCAACTTCGCCGTCAATCATGGGAGAGTGGACTCTATGAAAAAAGACAATTCGCTGGGACTGAATTTCACACGTGGTGAATTTTTCCGTCTGGCCGCCGGGGCGGGTGCAGCGTTGGCTCTGGGCACGGATGCCGGGGCGGCGGGGCCCCAACTGATGCGGACGATTCCGTCGAGCGGGGAGAAAATCCCCGCCGTCGGGCTGGGGACAGCCCACACCTTTAACGTTGAGCGCGATGCGTCACTTGTTAATCCCCGACGAGAGGTTGTTCGCCTCTTTTTTCGCGAGGGCGGCAAGGTGATCGATACCTCGCCCTCCTATGGTGCCTCCGAGGCGCTGGCGGGTGATTTGGTTCGAGATGCCGGGGCGGGGGATCGCGCATTCGTTGCCACCAAAATTTCAACCTGGGGCGGGCGTGAGGCAGGCGTCGAGCAAGTAAACGAATCCATGAAACGATTTCGCCGAAAAAAGATTGACCTTGAGCAGGTTCATAATCTCAAGGACACCGCGATACACCTCAAAACGCTCCGCAAATTGAAGGATGCGGGCCGCGTGCGCTACATCGGCGTTACCAACCACCGCCCCTCGTCCTTTGGGGACATCGCGGCCCTCATCAAAAAAGAGCCTATCGATTTCGTACAGATTCAATACAACATCCAGGTGCGAGTCGCCGAGAAAATGCTGCTTCCTCTCTGCGCGGACAAAGGGGTGGCGGTGATGGTGAATCTTCCCTACGCACGGGCCCGGCTGTTCCGAGCCGTCAAAGGAAAGGGGAAGCCCGAGTGGCTTAAAGAGTTTGGCGCCGATAGCTGGGGCCAGTTCTTTTTAAAATACATCCTTTCGAACCCGGCTGTGACGGTGATTATCCCGGCCACCCGGAAGCCCAAGCACCTGCTCGACAATATGGGGGCGGGGCGCGGGCCTCTTCCCGATGCCGCCGGGAGGGCGAAAATGCTCAAGCACTGGAAGCAAATCACAGCCTAAAGGAGATGAAGATGGGAGATAAGCGGAGCCTGACCCGTGCAGAATTTTTCCGCTTGGCTGCGGGTGTGGGTGCATCGCTGGCGCTAGGTGCGGATGCCGAGGCGGCGGGACCACAGCTTTGGCGGAAAATTCCATCGAGCGGAGAGAAAATTCCCGCCCTCGGGCTGGGGACGGCGCGCACTTTCGATGTGAGACTCTCCCCGGCCCTGCTCGCGCCAAGAAGAGAGGTGGTTCGCCTATTCTTTAAGGAGGGAGGCACGCTCATCGACTCATCGCCCATGTATGGCGAGGCCGAGCGCGTGACGGGCCACTTGCTCTCGGAGCTTGGTCTTCATTCAAAGTCATTTCTCGCCACGAAAGTGTGGACTAAGGGAAGGGAGGCCGGGGCCGCCCAGATGCGCGAATCGATGCGCCTATTGGGTGCCAAGAAGATTGATCTCATGCAGGTGCATAACCTCTCGGACACCGCGACCCAGCTTCGCACCCTGCGCGAATGGAAAAGTAAGGGCCTCATTCGCTACATCGGCATTACCCACTACGGCACGCACGCATTTGATGAGATGAGTGAATGGATAAAACGCGGGTCTATCGATTTTGTTCAGTTTCCCTTTTCCATTGCCGTGAGAGACGCCGAAAAACGGTTCATGCCTTTTTGCGCGGACAATGGGGTGGCCACCCTGGTGAACCGACCTTATGAGAAGGGTGGTCTTTTCCGCGCCGTGAGGGGCCGAAAATTGCCGAAGTGGGCCAGCGAATTTGGCGCTGCGAGTTGGGGGCAGTTCTTTCTTAAGTACATTTTATCAAATCCGGCGACGACCAGCGTCATTCCAGCCACGCGAAAACCTAAGCACCTGCTCGACAACATGGGTGCAGGAAGGGGGGCGCTGCCCGATGCACGAATGCGGCAAAAGATGGTGCGTCTATGGAAGAATGTTTAGGGAAGGGCTTTCGATGAATAACTTGTTGGGGGCTTAATCCCGAAACTGACCGTCTCTTCCGACCTCCGGAAATGCTGCTTTTAGCGCCTCTTTGAAACTCGATTGAAAATTTGGCGGCACTTCGAGAGACATTCCGGTCGTCCAGGTGGGAGTTTCTTCGTCATTTTCCTCCACGCGCACCACGGTCATTCGGCAACTCTCGAATACATTGTTCAGGATATCAACTTCGCAATCGATGACCTCGCCTAAATCTGGTTTATCGTGAAGCAGGACGCTGAAGCCGCCCAGGCTGACATCCATCGGCTCAAGCAGCACTTCTGAATGTGTGGGCGCATCAATCAGAACCACGAAAGCGGCGTTGGGCTGGCGGGATGAAATTCGTTTGTTCGAACTATCTACCATGACAGTTCCTGTATGATTAAGAGACTCTCAATAATCTGAAATTATAACAAAAATGAAAGCAAGAAAGCACTCTTTTCCTGTTTATTTAGGATAAATACATCTGTTTTTGTTCGCTTTTACAGATGAGATTTTTTATTAAGATTGCTTGTATTTACGGTAGGGGCTCTAGGTGGTTTTCACCACGCCTGAGTCGAGAAGGGCTTTAATTTTGTCGTCTTCATAGCCCAGAATATTTTTTAATATCTCCTCAGTGTGCTCGCCCAGGGTAGGCGGAGGAGCTGGGTCCGGGTTTCGCGGCAGCGTAAGGTCGCGTATGGGGTTGCCGACGACGCGCACCCTTCCTGAGCCCGGGTAGTCGAACTCGCGGATCATCTCGCGAGCCTCGACCTGCTCGTTTTCAAGCGCACGGTCGAGTTTGTTTACGGGTGCGGCGGGGATGCCCGCCTCATCGAAGATGACGAGCCAGTCTTCAGCAGATTTTTCGAGTAAAACTTTTTCCATCACCGGAAGCAGCACATCCTTATTTTCGTGGCGAAGCTTGTTGGTGAGAAAACGCGGGTCCTCGCCATACTCGGGAATTCCCATTGCATCGCACATGCTCTTATAAAATCGGTCCTCGCGCGGGGAAAGAACAATGTAGCCCGTCGCGGTGGGGAAGGCCTGATAGGGGACCATGTATTCGTGTGCGTTGCCCGGTGGCTCCGGGAGGTCGCCCTTGTTGAGATACATGGTCGAGATGTAGCCGAGCATGACAAGCTGCACGTCGAACATGGGCACTTCGAGGTGGACGGGGCTGTGTCCTTTGGCCTTTGCCAGAAGGCCCACCATGCAGGCGATGGCCTGATAAAGCGCAGATGAAATGTCGGCCGCAGGGGTGCCTGCCCGTGCGGGGGGACGCCCCGGCTCACCGGTGATGGACATATGTCCGCTCATCGCCACCTCGACCAGGTCGAAAGCCGGTTTGTCGCGCCAAGGACCCTCATTGCCGTAGCCGCTCGATTCAACGTAGACGATCTCGGGGTTGTGCTCCTTCATCTGCTCGATGCCGAGGCCCAGCCGATCCATTGCACCGGGGCGAAAGTTTGTCAGTACGGCGTCAGATACTTTCACAAGTTCGAAAAATATTTTTTTCCCCTCTTCCGACTTGAGATCAATCGAAAGACTTTTCTTGCCTCGATTAAATGTAAGATGAATGCTAGACACATCACCGACACCGGCAATACTGGGGTTGCGGCCCAGGTCGCCGTTTGGAGATTCTATTTTGATGACTTCGGCACCCATGTCGGCGAGAATCAGGCCGCCGATGGTGCCGGCGATGACTTGTCCCAGGTCCAGTATGCGATAGCCTTCGAGCATGTGAGTCTCTTTCCTGAAATTATAAGGCCGGCGCCGCTATGGCGTGGCTTTTAATAAGTGTATCGCCGTTCTGGGAGAGGGCCTCTGCCTCAATTTCGACGAGCCGCTCGCCTCCCTCCTCAAATTGGCGGACAACTTTTGCCGTACAATTCACCATGTCGCCAGGCCAGGCTTGTGCCGAGAAGCGAATTCGAAAAGTGCGGAGCGCTCCGGGGCCTACCCATTCGGAAATTACGCGGCCCAAATAGCCTCCCTGGAGCATACCGGGGGCAAATATTTTGTCGAAGCCCGCGCGAATGGCGTAAATTTCATCGTGATGATTCGGGTTGAAGTCGCCGTTCGCCCCGGCGAAGCGGACAAAATCTGTCCGGGTGAGTGGGCCGATTGTCACCTTGCGCTCGGCCCCCTCGGCAAGATCTTCCCATTTCGCGTAAGCAAAAAGCTCCGGCACTTTACTCTCCTAGTCTTTCGGTGGTGCGGCGGTTTCGATGAGCGTGCGTCGAGCCACCTGAACAAGCTCTCCTGTCTTGTCCGTGAACCTGGTCTCTATCACAACGAAGGTCATTTTTCCGCCGCGCCGACCTTCCTTCTCCTTGGTCGAGATTATGACATTTCGACCTCTGATGGTCATTCCGGCGACTAGTGGCTTGTGGTACTCGAACTCTTGCTCGCCGTGTAGCCGCCTCTTGGGGTCATAGCCCAAGTGGGGCATCGGATCATTTCCATCATTTTCGTGCCAGAACTGGCGGGTGAACGTGGGCGGGGCCAGTAGATCGCTGTAGCCCGCCGCTTGCGCTGCCTCAACGTTCGTGTGCACCGGGTCATTATAGCCCAGCACCATGGCAAATTCGCGGATCTTGCTGCGATCAACCTCGATCTCAAACTCGGGAAACTCTCTTTTAAGAACCGCTGGATCAAGGGGCATTCATCGTTCTCCCGTGAGGAACCACCCTCGATGCACTCGCGGGTGATATGTTCAGGTGGCTTACTAGTTATCCGATCCGGCTGGAGATATCAATCGTCCGGGGCTTGTAGCGTGAATACAGGAATTTCATTATGACGCGAATCATCAATGCAAATGAGGTGGCCAGGGGTCTTCGGTTCAAATCCGAAATCAAAAAGGATATTCGCCTGCCGCGCTATCCGGGATGGCTACTCGTTGTGATGCGGCTTCGCTACTACGTCCCGGCGCTGGTTGCCTGGTTGTCCGTCGGTGCGATTTTCGGTGCGGGGCCGCTGTGGTGGGCGGTGCTCATGGCGATTTTCGTCCTCCACTGGGCGGCGCACCGCGCTGTTCGGCGGAAAGCGTATCATGGGGAACTGGGAAAGCTTCGGGAGATATGCGGCACCGGCAGGGCTCCGATCGAATCCTATTATCGCCGCGAGCGCGAGGAGGCCCCGATCGTGAACCCGGTGCCGGATCGTGAACGATCTTTTGGAGATCATCTGGTTTCCGAGACCGATCCCATACACCAAATGCGCAAAATACATGCGCGCAGGATTTTAAAAGAGCTCGTCCGCCCAAACGCCCGCTCCGCCGATGTAGGCTGCCTGGCCGGGGATATCAGTGAGGAGCATATCCAAGCGGGCTGCACGGCCTTTTTGTTTGATCTGGATCTGGAATCCCTGCACCTGGCGCAATCAAGAACCGGCCGCCCGGCGGCACGGGCCGATGTGGGCAGATTCCCTTCCCGCCCCGGTGCGTTTGATTTCATTTCTCTATTCGAGGTGATCGAACATGTGGCCGACCCAATGGCGGCCATCCGCGAGTTGGCGGATGCACTCGCTCCCGGCGGGCGCATGGTGTTGAGCACCGACAACGCGGGGTTCCTCTTGGGGGTCCATCTTCTGAACCCGCTGATACTGCTCGAGCGCATAGCCGGGCTGTATCTTCCCTCACTCCTTCCGCCCCGGAACCTGGTGAAGACGGATTTGCCAATGGGCAAGGAGTATCCCCACGTAAGTTTCACCTCGGCGCATATCCGCTCGCTGATCGGTGAGGCGGGGCTGAAGATTATTTGGATGAAAAGCTACTATTTTCTGCCGGGGATGCACCGCCCGGCGGCGCGGCTATTTCCTTCATGGACGGACGCCGATTACGCGCGTTTCGCGTTGCCTCTCGAATTCGCCCTTCAGAAGATCCCGATTATCTCCTGCCTGGGGACGCACTGGGTTGTCGCCTGCGAGAAACCGAAAGAGAAATCGAAGATAAGTCCGGGGTCGGGGCCCTAGAGCCCGAGCGCCTTGGCGATGATATTGCGCTGAATTTCGCTCGTGCCCGCGCCGATGGTGGCGAGCCTGGCATCGCGGTAGTGGCGCTCCATCGGAAACTCCGCGCTGTAGCCGTAGGCGCCCATTACCTGAACGCCCAGATCGGACACCTTTTTATACGCCTCGCCAGCAAAAAGTTTGAGTGTGGCGGCCTCGATGCGGCCATGCTTGCCTTGAGAGACCAGCCACGCGAAGCGGTAGACCTGAAGCCGTGCCGTATCCACAAGGGTGTGCATTTCGGTGAGCATGTGGCTCACCGCCTGGAATTTTCCGATGGGGCGGCCAAATTGTATGCGCTCCTTGGCGTGGTCGAGGGCGAGCTTGAGCGCCGCCGCCGCTGCCCCGGTCCGCGCGGCCGAGAGGCAGAGCCGCTCGGTCGTGATGTATTCCATGAGCCCCTGCCAGCCCTCGCCAATCGGGCCCAGGGCTTCTGTCTCGCTTGCCTCGACGCCGTCGTAATGGACCTCGCAGGTGCCCATGGCCCGATGCCCGAGGAGAGGCAGTTTTTTCCATTGAATCCCCTCGCGGTCGGCGGGAACGATGAAGTTGGTGATGCCCTCGTGCTTGTCACCTGAGTTGTCGGTGCGCACGGCGACGAGGATGTGTGTCGCAATTGGCATGCCCGAGGTGAAATTTTTTGTGCCCGTGATGCGGAAGGTGTCGCCCTCGCGGTCGGCTCCGCCCTCGCGGTCGGCGCGGGTGATGATGGCCGCCGCGTCCGAGCCTGCGTCGGGTTCGGTGAGGCTAAAGGCGAAAAAGGCATCCCCGCGCACCGCCGCCGGGACGAATTCTTTTTTTTGTGCCTCTGTGCCGCTCATCAAAATGGCCTCGCAGCCGTAGCAAACGTTGCGGAAGATCATGGTGGCCAGATCGAGATAGTGCATCCCAGCCGTTTCGAGGACGACGGCGAGGTCGAGCGCGTCGCCTCCCATGCCCCCGTATTCTTCGGGAACGGAAACGCCGATCCAGCCATCTTTCGCCATTGCCGCGTAGGCCTCGACCGGCGCCTCGCCCTTTGCGTCGCATTCCATCGCGTACTCTGGCGGGCAAACACGGCTTAAAAGCTCGTGAAGGGTGCTGCGCATTAATTCCTGTTTTTCCGAGAAGGCAAAATCCATTTTTTTCTCCGGCTATTTCAAAACTTCGGGGTTGATAACGTCAATCGGGTTTCCTTCGGCGAAGGCCACGACCCGGTCGAAGGCGCCGCCGACATATTGCTCCATCGACTCATTGGAGACATAGCCAAGATGGGGCGAGCAAAGACAGTTGTCCAGCTTAAGCAGGGGGTGGTTCCCGTTAAGGACGGGCTCATCCTCGTAGACATCGACCGCCGCGCTTCCTGGGCGCCCGGCCTTGAGGGCGGCCTCAAGCGCACCCTCCTCGACGAGACCCGCCCGGCTCGTGTTGACGAAAAGGGCGGAGGGCTTCATTCGGCCCAAGTCACCTGCGGTGATGATCCCCCGTGCGTCGGGCAGGAGGGGGATGTGGATGCTCACGACGTCGGAGGTCTCGAAAAACGCCTCGCGGCTGGCCGCCATTTTAAATCCATCGGCCTCGGCGCGCTCCCGGCTGCCCTCTCTGCCCCAGGCCAAGATATTCATTCCGAAAGCGGCGCCGACCTTGGCGACGATGTTGCCGATGCCGCCGTAGGCGTAGATGCCAAGTGTCTTACCGGTGAGGCGGGTGCCGTAGGTGGTCTGCCAGCGGCCCTCTTTCATGTTCTGCACCTCGGTGGGGATGTTCCGCGAGGCGGCGAGAATCAGCCCCCAGCAGAGCTCGGCGGTGACGTTTTTGTTTCCTCCGCCCGCAGCGACGACGATACCCCGGCGCGTGCAGGCCTCAAGGGGGATATGTCTCGCCCCGCGTGCTGTCTGGGCAATTAGTTTCAGGTTGGGGAGTTTTTCCAAAATCTCATCGGAAATAGGCGTTCGCTCCCGGATAAGAACCACGGCCTCGGCGTCTTTATAGCGCTCGGCGATGGCGTCCACCCCCTTCACCGTGTCGTTGTGAATGGTGACATCGTGGCCAGCCATCTTCGAGAAACACGCAAGGCCTCTTATGCCGTCCTGATAATCGTCGGATATGACTACTTTCATCGAAGTATCCTTCTAATTAGGTTGAATGGCGTAAATTTTTACCCTTATAGGGGTATTTTCCGCCTCTGCGGTGCAAATTGATGTTGTTTCAGGCACCCAATATGAACCCGCTCGGCGGTGGTTTCAAGCATGGGGAAGTGTTTTGCACACGTCTTTAAAGCCAAAGCCCATCCATGGTATAAGCCGGTTGGGAGTTTCGTATTCATGGCTCCTTCGGGGAGCAAGGGAGATAACAGTGGCTACTAGTTCAGAGAACAAGGTTCTGCTGACCAGCCTGGTTAAGGCGGGCGGCTGAGGCTCGAAACTGGGTCCGGAGGACCTGCGAGAGGCATTGAGCGGTTTTGAGCCGTTCACCGATCCCAATCTACTCTATGGCACGAATGCCGGGGACGACACGGGCGTTTATAAGCTGCGCGAGGATTTGGCCCTCGTCCAGACGGTGGATTTCTTCACGCCGATTGTGGACGACCCGTATGACTTTGGTCGCATTGCGGCGGCAAACGCGCTGAGCGATTGCTTCACGATGGGGGCCAAGCCTGTTACGGCGCTCAATCTGGTGGCTTTTCCATGCGACCTGGGGCTCGATGTCCTGGGCCGAGTGATGGCGGGCGGGGCCGATGTTGTGCGTGAGGCAGGCGCAGTCATCATCGGCGGGCACAGCGTGGACGACCCCGAGCCCAAGTACGGCCTCTCCGTCACGGGCACGGTCGATCCGCGTGAAATGATCACCAACCAGGGCGCCAAGGTGGGCGACAAGATCATCCTCACCAAAAAAATTGGCACCGGAATCGTCACCAACGTCACCAAGGCGGTAAACCCGATTGTTCAGGCGGCGAGAAGTATTTTTGGCAACAGCGGCAAGCTTAAAGAAGGCGTATATGAGGAGGCGATTGCCTCGATGTGTTTCCTCAACCGTGCGGCAGGCGAAATCATGGCGCGCGGGGGGGCACATGCCTCAACCGATATCACGGGTTTTGGCTTGGTCGGTCACCTTCACAATGTCATGGAGGCGAGCGGGGTGCGGGCAAATGTTCGTTTCGGGGATGTGCCCCAGTTCGAGGATTTGCTGCCGCACGCGATGGTGGGAACGGCAGGTGGCGGGGATCGCAACCGTGAGTGGACGAAGGGTTTCGTCGAGCCCGGCCCGGGTGTGAGTGAGGAGATGGTCGCGATTCTGAACGACGCGCAGACCTCGGGTGGTATTTTGATGACGGTGGCGGCTGATCGGGCTGAGGGGATTCTTGGAGAATTGCACGCAGCAGGCGTCACGGCGGCGGGAATCATTGGCGAGGTCATCGACGGCCCCTCCGGCACCGTCGAGGTGGTTGCCTGAGTAAAATATTTTTCACGAGTAGAATTTCACGCAAATAAAATGCCCACTCGGTTTTTTGAGAAACTCGGGTGGGCGTTTTTTATCTGGACACCTTCGTTTGGCTTAGCTCCCTTGCTTTCTTTGGGCCGCTAATTCGGTGCTGAGAATGGGCTGATAAACCTCGTAGAGATATCCCGTCTCCTCGCTGAGGAGAAGGACGTTGTGCGGGACGCCGGGCTCGACGTAAATCACATCGCCTGGGCCGACGCGGCGGGTTTCATCGCCCGCCGTCATTTCCCACTCACCCTCCTGAATGAGAAAGAACTGCTCTAATTCGGGGTGATCGTGGAGCGGGGCCGGATCGCCGCCAGGCTCAACGGTGAGGCGCTGGACCTGGACATTTTTTCCGAACAGGCGGCGGTGGGTGACGCCGGGGCGGTTTGCCTCGGCAGGTACCTCGTCCCAGTTAGTGAATGTCATCACGTGCCTCCATCGCTGCACTTTTCTTTGAGCATACCCACCGACCAACTGCGGCGGTCTAGCGGACGCATTTCCCCACAGAGCCTTTTTTGCATTTTTTGCCGTCTATCCAGGTGGCGTCTCGAAGGCGGGCGCTGCGGAGCTTGGCTTTTTTCATTTTCGCACCCTGGAGCTTGCTGCTCACCATCATGGCCCTGCGGAGGTTTGCGCCGCGGAATTGAGCGCCCTGCATGTCGGCGAAGCGAAGAACGGCGCGCCGCAAGTCGGCGCCGGTGAAATTGACCTTTTTAAGGTTCGCATAGCGGAAGTTGGTTTCAAGAAGAAGGGCGTCCGTGAGGTTTGCTCCCTCAAGATTGGCGCGCCAGAAAACAGCCTTTTGAAGATCTGCGCCAGATAGATTCGCCCCCCTGAGGTCTGCCTTGTAGAAGCTTGCTTTTTTGCCGCGCAGTTTGACGCCGCTCAAGTCACAATTTGGGCATTTTTTCGTTTTCTTGAAGCGCTCAAAATCCGCTTCGTTGTATGCCGATGCAGAAGTGGCCAGAGCCAGTGTGGCTATTAGCGTGGCGGCGAGTATGGGAATTATTGTTTTCATGATTGCTCCCCCTATGACGACAGCGGCTTTTCCCGATTCATCTTATAGGTTATTTTAGCCCCGGTTCCTGATAATTGCACCTTGTGGCAACAAGCTCGGCGGGCTTCCCGGAGCGGGGCCCCCGGAGCGGCAGCGCGATTTTGGAAAAAAGTCCTGATTCCCTTATTAAAAGGAGATAGAAATGAGTGCATTCGTGGTAGTCCATGTAACGGTAAAGGATCCGGAAAAATTCAAAGCCTATGGCCAGGGGGCCCAGCCCACGGTTGCGGCCCATGGCGGCGAGTTCATTCTGCGCGGCAAGGTGGCCGACGTGTTCCAGGGGGAGCATGCCTATAAGCAGGCTGTGGTTATCAAGTTTCCCGATCAGGCCGCAGCGAAGGGTTGGTACAATTCGCCCGAATATCAGGCACAGATACCGAACCGCAATGAGGCGGCCGACATGGTGTTCATCAGCTTTGATGAGCCCCCTGCGTAGGTCCTGTAGATAATAAAGTAATTCCCCCTTCGCCGGGATGCACTCCCGGTTGGAGGGGCTTTTTTTATCCGGCCCAGAGGATGGCCATACCCCCCGAGAGGGTAATGATGGCCCCAATGACGACACGCCAGGTGATCGTGTCCTGCTTGCCCATGAAAAGCCATGAGAAGAGCACCACCAGAAGCACCGAGACCCGGCGGATAGGCACCACCTCGATCACCTCGCCGAGCCGGAGCGACACCCAGAAGGTCATCGCGGCTGCAGCATTCATCACCCCGCCTACGATACAGAGGAGCACGGGGCCGAACTTCATCTTGTATTCAGTCTTGCGCTCGGTGATGGGCATGATCGCGGCTTGAAGAAACGAGGCTACAAAACAAGCGACGGCGAGACCGAAAGTGGCCGAGGGAATAAAAGTGAAGGCGTGTTTGCGCATGGAGGGCGCTGTCGCCATGACAAACGCCGCTAAGATTGGAAGAAGGTAATAGATGAACTTTACATTGGAGTCCGCCTTTTTGCGTTCTCCCATAATGAGTATTGCGCCGCCGACGATAAGCAAAGTTCCCGCTCCGACTTCCAGGGTGGGGCGCTCGCCCAGAAATGAGATGGCCACAAGAGCAGACCACAGCGGGGAGAATTGAAAGAGCACCTGGGTGCGCGAGAGGCCAATGAGTTGGATTGCCAGGTACATCAAGTAGCGGGCGGCGAAGTTCGCAGTTACGCCTGATATGGCGAACAGGATGACAGCGTAGAGGGGCCACTCGTCCACCCCGCTTCCCAGGAAATAGAAGATGGTGGCGACGATGGTAATCACGATGTTGGCGATGAGGGCCACCATCCCGGGGCTGAGCCGACCAATGGATTTGCCCAAAAGGGTCTGAGCCGTGGCTGTGAAGACTGCGGAGATGAGTGCTATATAGTTGGGATGCAGGGATTCGAGCAATCGACCACCGTTTGATGTTAAGGGGATAGTTACAGAATAATTACCTTATTATGGCACGCAGGCCCCTCTTAAGTCATGTAGAGCGGCTGCCGAAGTGGGTCTGCGAGATTGCTGGATGGCCTCCAGGCGGATATGATTTACCCAACCAGAGAAAAACTGAGATGGCCTTCAGCTGGAAGGTGATCCCTGTACGATTAACTGAAATATTCTTCCACTCATTAGGATAGGAGGCAGAAACATGGAAAAAAGAATGCTTGGAAATACGGGACTCGAAGTAACGGTTATTGGTTTTGGCGCGATGACCATCGGCGGCGCCTTTGGCCCGGTGGATAATGATGAGAGCAACCGGGCTCTCCACGCAGCCATCGATGGCGGCATGAATTTCATCGATACCTCGGATGCCTATGGCGCGGGGCTGAGCGAGAATGTTATCGGTAAATTCTTAAAGGAGCGATCTGATCGCCACGACATCATCATCTTCACCAAGGGCGGCAACAACATGACTACGGGCGATCGAGATTTCACGCCCGAGTACATCTCGAATGCCCTTGAGAACAGCCTGAAGCGCCTTGAGGTTGAGGCCGTTGACCTCTATCTGCTCCACAATCCGAAGCTCGACAACATGCAGGCCGAGGATAGCTACGCCGTGCTCGAAAAGGCCAAGGATGACGGCAAGCTCAAGAACTGGGGCGTTTCGGTCAACACGGACGAGGAGTGTGACTACGCCGTTTCGCAGAGCCGCCCCTCGGTCATGCAGATGGAGTACAACATCCTCAGCCAGAGCCCGGCGGATTCTTTTGCCCGAGCAAAGGGGGCGGGCATGGGTGTTATCTCGCGTGTTCCGCTCAAAAGAGGTTTTCTCAGCGGCAAGATTGATGAAACTTTCGAGTTCGCCGAGGGCGACCGGCGGAAGAACGCTCTCTCGCCCGAGAACATCAGAAAATTCCAGGACCAGTTGAACCGGGTGCGTGATGTGGCGGGCCAGCTCAACATCAGCCCCGCAGCGGCAGCTCTTCGTTTCTGTGTCTCGAACACGGATGTCTCCTGCGTCATCCCCGGCATTCGTACCGCAGAGCAATCGACCCAGAACGCGGCCTGCGGCGAGGCATTGCCAGCCGAGGCTGTTGCCCGGCTCAGGGCGCTTTAAAAAGAAAGCCCTGTCATGCCAATGACAAGGTGTGTGTAGCTGGAGGTTGAGCAGCAACTAATAATGGTTTTCGGGCGGCCGTCTTCGCATTTGTGGAGGCGGTCGTCTTTGTTCTTAGAAAAAGTTCGGCCCCTGGTTGGGGCGGGAGGCCTTTTGGGGGTGATTTTTTGGTCTGGCACTGGGTCTCAGGTCTTATTTAAGGCCATAGCGGGGGTGTTCATGCTCAAAAATAGGGATAGTATGCAAACGTAGACCTTTCGAAATTACTACCAACGCCATTATTTAAAAAGGGGAGAAAAATCATGGACAACGGAAACAAGAGGTACAACTTCCTGCTCGTTCAGCCTTTTCATGTGCCGGACGACAGCCGCTACTACGATCGTAAGATGAGCGGGACAAAAGAAGAGAGCCTGATGAACTACGAGATGGTCAAGCACCATCTTGATGATGTGAACTGGGAGTTTAACAAGGGGACCCTCGCCACCTATGGTGACTGGGCGGTTGAGAATCGCGAAGAGTTCGGCCTGGTGTCGGGCGGGCGGCTAACTATCGTGCGCGAGGCCTGCGAGAGTGGCCAGTACAACGGCATTATTCTTCTCGGCGGCGGGGAGCCCGGCTTTTTCGAGTGCCGCGAGATAACGCGTAAATATGGCGTCGTCGTCACAGCCAACGCGTTCGCTCAGATGTACTTCGCCACCATGCTCGGAAATAAGTTCAGCGTCATCGATTTTGCCGAGACCCACAACATGTATTACCGGAACCTCGTTTTTCAGCATCGCCTTGAGCACCGCTGCGCATCGATCCGCAATTTTGGCTACTATCATCCCCGGCCCGGCTTCGAGGGCGAGGCCTCGCTGCACGATGAGCGGTTAAAGGCGCTGCGCGGGGAGCCCTCAGAGGCCGTCAACCGCGCCATCGAGGAGGCCGAGGCAGCGATTGAGGAAGACGGCGCCGAGGTCATCACCTTTGGCTGCTCGGGTTGTTTCTGGCTCAAGCCCTTCGTCGAGGCGGGCTTGAAGGAGCGAGGCTGGGAGGTGCCCGTCATCGAGGGCTATGGCGCCTCGATCGAACTCGCCAAGATGATGATTAACATGGGCGTTAATGCGAGTGGTGTTACCTTTCCGGTGGATCGGCCAAAGCGCCGCCCAAGGCGGGTGACGTTCTAGGGATTAGCTCAAAAAAATCAATAATAAAGCCGCCCTCGGGAAGCCGGGGGCGGCTTTTTTTGTTCGATCCCGCCCAGGCAAGGGGGAGAATCCACTTTAGTTTAGGCGTATTGGGCCGATAAGAAGTGTATTGGAACGGGAATCTCTGGTGAGGTTCCCAAGCGTCTTTGAATCGCCCTTGCACCAGGAGGAGTTGACGAAATGTTTTCCATCTCATCCCGTCGCCGACGACGAGATCGCACCAGCGCCAGCGAACTGGCCACAAAGAGCAAGAACATGAAAAACCGTATCACCCCGCTCAGCTTCGAGCGCAGCAATGACGATGAGTACCTCAACCAGGTCGGGCTTAAAAGCTGGATGAAGGTCGAGGTTAAATCTCTCGAAGAAGAAGAAGAAAGGCTTGCCAGCTAGGCATCTGCTCGCCATCGTCATCCGCATTGGGTGACACCCGGCTTTCCTCCTCCCGTGGGGAGCTTCCGAGGTCGGGAACGATACAAAGATTTGCTAGGTCAAAACCTTCCCATAACAGCATTTTCTGAAGTCGAAGCATCTCCATGATTTTCCTGGATAGCCCATCAATTTTTTATCGAATAGAAAATCCAAACCGCTCGCACGATTTCGATGTGCCCAACCTTTGCGCAAGGCGAGGGCGATTAGCGCTTTTCAGTGGAGCGCCTCAAGCGTTGCCCTCGTCCCCGTCATCATTCTGAGACAGGGGATAATTGGCTCGAATTTGAAGGATGGTGCGTATTGTTGTATAAAAATTATTAAATCTGATTTAACCCTTCAATTATTCAAAGGAAGAATTTATCATGGAAAAAAGTCGTGTAGCGTTTGTGGGGCTGGGTAATTATTCGAACCGGTTGGCTGGCTCTGTAGAGCGGGCGGGCAATCTGGAGATAGTCAATTGTTTTACGCGTACCGCTGCGACCCGAAAAGATTTTGCCGAGACAAATGGGTGCCGCGAATCGGATAGCCTCGATGGCGTTCTGAATGATACTGAGGTCGAGGGTGTGATCGTCGTGACGCCCCACTCCACCCACGCCGATATTATTTGCCAGGCAGCTGCAGCCGGGAAACACGTTTTTATCGAAAAGCCCCTGGCGCTAACCGTCGCCGATGCCAGCAGAGCGGCCGATGCGGCTGAAAAAGCCGGGGTGACGCTACAGGTCGGGCATCATCGCCGTTTTCAGGGCGCAACGCGCCACATCCGTAAAATGATTGATGCAGGGGAGCTGGGCGATCTTTATCAACTCGAGGCCAATCTTTCCATGCCGGGCGGGCCGCGAACGGGATGGCGGGGCGACCCTGCCGAGTGCCCGGTGGGCTCGATGACCGGCCTCGGTGTTCATATGGTGGACAATCTCCATTACCTGGCCGGCCCGGTGAAGCAGGTCTCCGCCTTCAGCACGAAACTGGTGGCGACCGGCAACCTGGACAACGTCACAAGCATAGTGGCCGAATTTGAATCCGGGGTGCTCGGCTATATCGGAACCTGCTCGGGCATTCCCAAGCTGTTCAGCACCGCCGCCTTCGGGACCGAGTGCAACGCGTGGTGTGAGGATGAGGGCAATAAACTCTTCCTCCAGAAAAAAGGCGAGATGGTTCGCTCCGAGGCGCCCATCGAGGGCGGCGACGCCATTGTTGAGGAACTGGCCGCATTCGGAAACAGCATCCGCACCGGCGCCAAAGCCGAGGTTGGCGGTCCCGAGGGGCGCGAGGTAATCGTCTTTCTTGAGGCTGTAATCGAGAGCGTCAAATCGGGAAAAGCGGTGGCCTTATCTGATTATCGCTAGGGGATTGAATTTTGTAGCTTGATCAGACTGTCCCTGATTCGGAACTTGATTGGGTGATTCCCGCCTCGTATGGCGGTGTCCGCCCCACCGAAGTTTCCGGCGGTGGGTGAGGGGGGGTAGGTTTTTTCGATTTGAAGTGAAAATAAAGAGCCGCAGGTAAAAAATTGGAATTGCCCGGATTTCAAGGTGCTCTCCGGTGGTCTCACGAAAATGTGGATATGTTAAAATTCGGCTACCCAAGGATCCGCCCTGGAAATGGCGGTTAAAAATTGGTTGTCCCAATGGTGCGCCGATTTCGGTTGCAAATTAGACAAGAGAAAATGCCTGATGTGGAAATTTATTCGAATTAATCTAAAAAATTCCAAGGCAGCCCGGGATTTAATCGTAATCGGAATAATTGCCGTCATCCTTTTTTCGCTTGGGGTTGTCTTCGATTTAGTGGAAGAGCTCCACGAAATAACCCGTGAATACGAATACTGGGAAATTGACGAAATTATCCTTCTCTTCATGCTCTTTTCTTTTTCTTTTGCCATTTTTTCCTGGCGCAGATGGAAAGAACTTCAGTTGGAGGTATTTGCACGTCATCGCTTGGAAATTCAGCTGCGAGAAACCATGGATGAACTCATCGAGGGCCGAGAGGCCCTCATTCGGACTGAAAAGCTTTCATCCATCGGCGTTCTCGCGGCGGGCGCCGCCCACGAAATTCTCAACCCCGCCGCCGTCATTCAAATGCGGGCCGAATTAATTGCCTTGGACACCCCGGATGATAGTCCGGAAAATTTATCCGCCGATATTATTATCCAACACATCGCTAGGATTAAAAATATTTGTAACGAAATGCGCGTATTTTCCCGCGAGGAAAATGCGCCGATGGAGCAATTCGACCCATGCGGCCCGTTAAGGTCGAGCCTTAGCCTGATCAGCCATGAATTTTCTCCCGCTGGAATTGAGACGGCACTAAATTTAGGTGAATCGAATTTTGTCGTCATGGGAAGCCAAGACCAGCTCCAGCAGGTATTCGTCAACTTGTTTAGCAACGCACGCGATGCGATGCCCAACGGAGGGACCATCTCCATTTCATCCGGGGACATCGAATCCAGAGACAAGCGATACTGGGAGCTGAAAGTGTCGGATACAGGGTGCGGGATTTCGAAAGATGTTATCTCCAAGATATTCGACCCGTTTTACACGACCAAAGAACCTGATAAGGGGACCGGGCTAGGGCTGTCCGTGGTGCATGGAATCGTGAAAACCCACGGCGGCGATATTTTTGCCGAAAGCGAGGAAGGACAGGGGGCAACGTTCACCGTCCGTCTTCCCTATGCCATGGGGAAAGATGCCTGAAAGGAGGCTGATGTTTTCCCTGGAAGCCGTTTTTATGCCTCCCGGTTGCATTTTCCTTCCGGCTTCCAGTTACGCGCCTTTTTGAAAGTGTGCTGAGTATCATGAAATACGGCCTTTAAATCCGTTGCCCATCCAGATATTTGTCTTTTGATCCCCATTTCGCTTTTGGCATGCAAGCCGTTCGTGGTTTACAAGCTAGGATGAGATTTTCAAATCTCCCCCCGGCCCATTCTTCACCCCCACCGGATGAACTTCCAAGAAAGGCTTTGATACGGGGCGCTTGCCGACGTTGATCTCCTGAACTTCGGTTGTCGCTAGCGCGCGGTAGATCATGTCTTCGGCGGGGCAGCCACATTTTCGCCAACACCGTTCACCGCACCGAAGTCCTCGGCGTGGCGGCCGCCCGCCTCTGCGTCAAGGACACCAGCCGGGACCGCGCCGGCCGCGTGGTGGGGGAGGGCTCAGCGTGAACATGAAAATACGGGCAAATCGATTTCTGTTCTTGTGGGATTAGGTCAGAAAGTTTCTTTGAATACGGCGCGAAGCCGGGATATCATGCTTGAGAAAGCGCGGCCATTACCATTTAATACGTTCTCCACACGGCTGTGATGTTTAATCCATTTTTCGGTTTCTGTGCAAATCCAGCCGGTTGTCTTTAAAATATTTGAGTAATCCTTATTAAGCGCCCGATTGAATATAGGTTCATGATGAGCTATTCGATTTCTAAAAAATCGCAGATAATTTAATGGGAAATGTGCTTGTTTCCTTGAAAGCTTTGCATGGGGAAACGCTTTGTACAGAATTGGTCTCCACAATTTTTGACTGTAACTGTCTTTCGGTCCCTTTCCGAGTAAAGCGATCCAAAATCCAAAGGAAAGCTCGGCGACTATATGTGGAGGATCTATGGGTTTTTTGGATCTTTTTAGGTTTTCCTTTACGCTATCAATTCTTTCCATGGTTTGAGGGGTAAGTGATGTAGAGGGGTTATCATACCAATTTAATCCATATGCCCTTGAGAGTTCGCGGTGCATGGAATTCCTCAAGGCGACTTCTAGCCCTTGGAGAGGCCCATAAAAGGCGGAACTCAGCGCAGAATTCCATGTGTAGAGTTTTAGAGCTTTTTCCAAATCATTGTTTGTGGCGGCCATATAGGCGGTCAGCCGATCCGGGGTGAGAGTCGCCTCAAGCGCTATTTGGGTTTTGGTGTCGTATTGGAATGCCATAACCTATTGATTACTAACCTCTTGCGAGAAGTATTGACTTTTAATCACTTAGTACCTATCTTTAACTCGTAAGCCCCGGTACCGCCTCTGCTTCGCATGCGGCCGGGGCGAAGCTTTTTGTGCCTGCATATTATCACCAAATCCCAAATATCTGAATATTTATTTTCCTGTTTGCGGCATGGTTTAATGTGTCATAGGAAAAGCTAGCCTGCGAGAGCTTCTAGTTGGGCGGGAAAACCCACCGTTGTTGGCTGGAGTAAGCCGCGAAGCGGGACCGCTTACCGCAGCGAACGGGAGAATGTAGGTGATTTTGGAAAATAAGCTGGATCACATCATTTCAAGCCAGCAATGGCGATTAGCGCAAAGAGAATTATTGCAACAAATATCCGATGGTTTTATTGATGTGAGTAATTATGACTTGTGGGGAAAATACGCGGGAGAAATTGATCGTGGATTGGAAATAAATTGGAGCGCGCGCGAAACATTTTGGCGAGCCTTGAACTCCGCCGTTCGTCAAGCGGAGTTAGTAGATGATATTCAAACTCATAAAGGTCTAATTTATTTTAAAATTGGTGGTCTATCCTTACTGACAGGTCGTAGTTTTAAGACAGCCATGAAATGGCTTAACGAAGCTCACAAAGAGGATGAGCGGCTATGGGAAATACATCACGAAAAATTACCCCAAGAACAGGCGGCTCGTAGGCTTTTCATTATATTAAAGGCATTTGACCAATATTGTAAGAAAATTCGCAACGTAAATGTGAAATCCTTAATCATGAATCACTTATTGTTAAATCGGCTTGAAATAGCGCAACAATTCATAATAATTTTCGATAGAAGTATTCAAGAGCAAAATTCATTAGACCCAATAAGTTTTCGTGGAGTGGGAGATAGGACATTTGAACGATTGTTAGGCAGAAACAAATTTCGAGTAACCGTACAACAAAACTATGATGCAGCTCGTTGGCTTTGTGGACACAAGGAAGAAATTAACAAACCTCCAACTCTTGAAAAGTACGGTCTTGCTCAGGCGACAATAGCTCTTTGTGGAGCAACTTTAGAGGGAGTTCTTTTCTCTATGCGTTCCTTGAGAGAGCAAATTCGCAAGTCGCCCTTAAAAAAGCCGAAACGAAAGACTTCTATACAGAAAAAAAATAATAGAAAATTGAATTATAATCTGAGCTTACTGCTTGGATTTTATCTACAAAATAAGCATGTTTCTCCTGATCTCGCCGCTAGTTTAATTTTCATTTGGTTCGCACGTGACGAGGTTCATCCCGAATTAGCTAATAAGAACTACGACCTACATATAGATATGTATTTTGCGGATTTTGTTTGGACTTTAACCGGAAATGTTCTTGGTCAATTAGCAAAGAAAAGTCGTCGGAAAATCTAATTTATTGAACGAGTGTGTAGGTGACTTGTCGAGAGTAAATAAATGCCGCCTCCGGGAAACCGGGGACGATTTTTTTATTCTTTCGCCCCATCCTTCACCTCTTCAGAATGCACCTCTCCAAAAAGCCTGCTCACCGGTCTTTTCCCCGCATTGATCTCAAGAACTTCACTTTCGGCAAGCGCGCGGTCGATCATCTCCTCTGCGGGCATCTTGGACTCGGCGCGACGAAGGAAGATGGCCTTGGATTTTGTGGCCGGGTGTTTGGGAACGAAAAGGGTGCAGCAATCCTGATCGGGCTCGATGGATATCTCAAAACTGCCAAGGGCGCGGGCCTCGGCGATGATTTCTTCTTTGTCCATGCCCACGAGGGGCCGGAGGATGGGAAGGGTGGCGGCCTCCTCGACGGCAGCCATGTTGGAGAGGGTTTGGCTGGCGACCTGGGCGAGGCTCTCGCCGGTGACGAGGGCGAGGGCGCCCTCTAAGGCGGCGATGCGCTCGGTGATGCGGACCATGAACCGGCGGTAGATAACAACGCGGTCGGCCGCCGGGGCAGAGAGGACGACGTCTTTTTGGAGCGTGCCGAAGGGTACGAGGTAGAGGCGCGAGCCGAGCTGGTAGCCATCGAGGATTTCGGCGAGATCGCCTGCTTTTTCGGCCGAGGCGCGGCTGAGGTAGGGCGCGCCGTGAAAATGGACGAAAATAACCTCGCAGCCGCGCCGCATCATGCGAAGGGCCGCGACGGGAGAATCGATGCCGCCTGAGAGGAGGGCGGCAACCCGGCCGCTGGCTCCGATGGGCAGCCCGCCGGGGCCGGGGATTTTTTCGGCATAAGCGATGGCCCGGTCCTTTAGGGCCTCGATGTGGACGGTGGTGCTGGGTTCGCTCAGGTTGACGGGCAGGCGGCGGCGGGCCTGGATTCGCGCGCCGATGGCCGGGTCCCACTCGCGGGAGCTGGCGGGCACGCCTTTGTGCTCGCGGCGGGTGCGGACGGCGAAGCTGGTGATTTTCATGGGGGCGATCATTTCGATGACGCCCTCGGCGACGGTTTCAAGATCGAGGGGGAAGGTTTTTGCGGGGGCGAAGTAGGCGAGCCCAAATACGCGGGAGAGGGCGGAGATTAGCGCCTCGCGGTCGGTGTCCTCGGTGATGTCCAGGATAAAGCGGCCATGGAGGCGGTGGAGCCTCCCCGGGTTGTGGGGGGTGGCGGCGCGCTCGATTCTTTTGGCCAAAAGGCGGATGAAATGGGGGCGATTTTTGCCCTTGAGGCCGATTTCGTTGTAATGCAATATAAAACAATTACTTACTTGTATGTTCTGGGTGCCGTTGGTGGTCATTGTGCCCTCGTGATCGAGATATTCGCCCCGCCCGCAACCGAGCTAAACGCCTTGGCGTCGCCGATGATTCGCCCTAGGGGGTTCACTGGGCTTGCGGCGCGCGGGGCCTCGTCGGTGCTGGACGGGGTCTGGCCAAAAAAGATACAAAACGCGTTTCCCGGTGGCCAGTAGGCTATCTCGCCAATTTCCATCTCTTCTCTGGCAGTGGGCTCTACAGGGGTCTGAAGAGGGATGGCAAAGTAAATCTCCTCGCCCCATACGTTTGTTTTCTCCTCAAATGGCAGGGATTCCCAGAGTAGCTCCGCCGTAGGGGTCTCTAGAAGATCTGCCTCCACCTCGACACTCCCTGTCACAATTCGTATTTTCCTTGTCATCGGCGCCTTCTCCTGATAGGACCTCTCGGGGGGGTGCTCCCTTATCGAGGCTGCTAATTTAGCGGACAAGGCTCCTGGAGTCACCCTTGGCGAGAAGGTGATTAAATCCCTAGTCTCCTTGACATGCTTGCCTCGCGCCTTTGAATATAATGCGTTATTCTGAGTTTCCTTATTTTGAGTGAATTTCTCGGGCGCTGGCTGCCCGGCTTCGGAGGCACGATGAAGTTTTCCGAAATAGTGGAGAATCTTTCTGCCGATCTTGGGCGAGTCGAGGATGCGATTCAGGAAAATTTTCACTCCGATGTCGTCCTGATCCCAGATGTAAGCGGTCATCTAAGTAACTCTGGTGGAAAGCGAATTCGACCGTTGTTAATGCTTCTCTCCTCAAGGGCCTGTGGATATGAAGGTCCTCGTTCGATTACCCACAGTGTTGTTGTCGAGTTTATTCATACGGCAACGCTTTTGCACGATGATGTGGTAGATGGTGCCGAGGTGCGGCGAGGCAGCGAATCGGCCAATACAAAATGGGGGAACGAGGCGAGCGTCTTGGTGGGCGATTTCCTGTTTGCCCGCAGTTTTTCGATTATGGCCGAGGATGGAAACAGTGAAATATTGAAAACAATGTCTGATGCCTGCACGTTACTGTCCGAAGGTGAAGTTCTCCAACTTGTTAACATGTACAATATCCGGGTTACCGAGGGTCAATACCTGGATGTTATTTATCGCAAGACCGCTGCACTAATTGCGGCAAGCTGCCGAGTGGGCGCTCTGCTTGGAGAGAGTTCCCCGTCGATCGTCAATGCGTTGGATCAGTTTGGTGCTCAGGTAGGTTATGCATTTCAGTTGGTGGACGATGCGCTCGACTATATGGGTGATGTGGAGCGCACTGGAAAAGAGGTTGGCAAAGATCTTAGAGAGGGCAACATCACGATGCCTTTGCTCCGCGTTTGCTCTTCAGCGACTCCTGAAGAGTTTGAGCGGATAAATAAGATTGTTATCCAGTCTGATGAAATCGCGCCCGATGATTTCAGTTTTGTCATGGAACTGATGGGAAAATACAAATCCATTCCCTATACGCTTGATAGAGCGCGAAGCTATGTCGAGGCAGCCAAATCTGCGTTGTCAGCTCTACCCGATTCGACCCATGTTGATTCTCTGCGCGCCATTGCCGACTATGTAGTGGAGAGGGATTATTAATCCCGCTCCCTGATTCTCCTCTTTTGCATATTCATCCACTTCCGGAAGAGAAATGATAGAACACATTCAACCTTTGGTGCTGGCATCGGGTTCGCCTCGCCGCAAGGAGTTGTTGGAAGGCGCAGGTCTGGCTTTTGAGGTTCTGGCTCCGCCAGAGGGAGAAGAGGAAGGTGTGGATCCCTCGCTGCCGCCGGGAGAAGGTGCAATTGCGAGGGCGCTGGCCAAGGCAGCCTGGGTTGCTCGCCAAAGGTCCGAGTTCTTGGTGCTGGGTGCGGATACTGTTGTCGTTCTTGAGGATGAGGTCTTGGGAAAGCCTCGGGATGCCGAGCATGCCCGAGGGATGTTGGCGAGCCTCTCTGGCCGCTCGCATAAAGTGCTCACCGGATTCGCTGTGGTTTTCGATGGCACAGCTCGCACCCGAATTGTTGAAACGCAAGTGAGCTTCCGTGTGTTGGACGAGGTATCCATCGGACGGTATGTTGATAGTGGAGAACCCATGGACAAAGCGGGCGCCTATGCGATACAGGGCCTAGGTGGTGGTTTTGTAGATCGTGTGATTGGAAGCTATACCAATGTCGTCGGGCTACCCTTGCCGGAGGTGTTATTAGAACTGAGCCGGGCTGGGGGCATTGCTTAAATACGGTGTAAACCAGGAGGGAAATAAAATGCGGTTCGCCGAGCGGATGAATTTACTCAAGACCGAAAGCGCTTTTGTGGTGCTCGCCAAGGCGAATGAACTCCAGCGTCAGGGGCGCGATATCGTCCATTTCGAAATAGGTGATACTGATTTTGATACGCCCTCGAATATCGTTGAGGAGGCATACGCGCAGCTCAAGGCAGGACAAACGCACTATTGTCCCTCTGCAGGAGTGTTTGAGTTGCGGGAGGCTTGTTGTGAATTTTTCCGGCGCATGGGGCGGGGTGAATACACGCCCGATGAAATTGTCGTTGGCTCGGGCGGCAAACCGTTTCTCTATTACACGATAATGGCGCTTGCCGGTCCCGGCGACGAGGTTATCTATCCTGATCCCGGTTTTCCAGTCTATGAGTCTGTCACCCTCTACGCTGGGGCGAGTCCGGTGCCGCTCCCCATTCTTGAGGAAAAAAACTTCCGCTTTACCGCCGACGATCTCCGCAAAAGGGTGACGGATAAAACTCAGTTGTTGATTCTCAACTATCCGCATAACCCGACGGGTGGAACACTAGATCGAGAGGAGCTCGAAGCTATCGCCGAGATTGCTATTGAAAATGATATCGTCGTCCTCTCGGATGAGGTGTACGCTCACATGCTTTTCGACGGGGAGCATATCTCCCTCGGCACACTGCCCGGTATGCGCGAGCGGACGATCATGCTTGAGACGTTCTCGAAGACCTACGCCATGACAGGCTGGCGGCTGGGTTTTGTCGCGGCGCCATCTGAAATTGCTGATAAGCTGACCCAACTAATCACAAATTCTGTGAGTTGCGTGCCGCCGTTCATCCAGCATGCGGGGGTGAAAGCAATTCTTGATGACCAGGCCGAGAGCAAGACGATGATGGAGGATTTCAAGCGCCGCCGAGATTTTTTCGTCTCGGGTCTTAATGAGATACCAGGTATTTCCTGCAAAATGCCGGACGGTGCTTTCTATGCTTTTCCGAATGTGAGTGGGGTGGACATGAGCGCAGAGGATTTGTCGGATCATTTGCTCGACACTGCGGGGGTGGCGACGCTTCCGGGCTCCGCATTCGGTTCCCACGCCTCAAAGCATTTGCGTATGTGTTTTGCGAACAGCATGGAAGACCTTGAAAAAGGCCTCGACAGAATTGCAGGTGCCCTCGCCAAGCTGAGGAAATAATGCCCCCCTCGGGTAGTAAAGCTCTTCCGCAGGTATTCCTCTCCCGGCGATTTCGATCGGAATATTTCGATAAACTCCGCGCTTTTTCAGAACTAAAGGTTCACAAGGGCGAGAGTGCGCCCTCTTTTTCCGTTTATCGGCGCGCGGTGAAAAATGTCCGGGTGGTGATCCCCATGGTGGAGGATCCCATCGACGCTGATTTCATGGACGCGGCACCTGGTCTTGCCCTTGTGGCGAACTTCGGCGTCGGATTCGATAATATCGATCTCGCTGCGGCGACCGAGCGCGGTATCTTGGCGACCAACACGCCGGGCGCAGTAGTTGGACCCACGGCTGAGACGGCGATGGGCCTACTCCTCTCAGTCGCCCGGCGGATACCCGAGGCCGATGCCTTCATGCGCTCGGGGCGCTGGAATAAATGGACACCCAATCTTCTAACGGGGAAGAGCTTGTCTGGTCGGGCTCTGGGTATCGTGGGCTTGGGTGGCATCGGTTCGGCGGTTGCCCGAATGGCCAGTGGTTTCGGGATGAAGGTGAGCTACTGGAGCCGGAGCCGAAGAGACCCTAAGGAGGAAGCTGCGTTGGGTGTTGGCTATCTTCCGCTAAAGCGGCTTTTGTCGGAATCCGATTTCATTTCTATTCATGTGGCATTGAACGATGATACGCGGAACATGATTGGGGAGGATGAGTTGGCTCGCATGAAGCCGGGGGCGATTCTTATTAATACTGCCCGGGGCGCGGTCGTGGATGAGAGTGCGCTTATTCGTGCACTTCGCTCTAGTCATCTGGCTGGCGCAGGTCTCGACGTTTACGAGAAGGAGCCGATACAAAAATCGCCTCTCTTTAAAATGAAAAATGTGGTTATGCTTCCCCACATTGGCTCCTCGAGTGACAAAGGCCTGGGAGATATGGCAGACCGGGTGGTGCTGAACATTCGAGCGTTCGTGTCGGGAAAACGCCCGCAGAATCTCCTCAACCCCGAGGCGTGGCCGCGTCGGCGGCGATAAGGCAATCATCTTGAATAAGAAAACAAATTCGACCTCGGTTCGTATCGGAGTGGATACCGGCGGCACTTTCACGGATTTTATTCTCATCCGAGGTAGCCGTGTGCGTGTGCACAAAGTGCCCTCGACGCCGGATGATCCCTCACGGGCCATTTTGAATGGCATCGCCGATTTGGCCGAGAGTGAATCACTCGGTGGAATTGACCTGACTCACGGCTCGACGGTGGCGACGAACTCGCTCCTCACTCGCAGGGGGGCGAGAGCCGCGCTGATCACGACCGCCGGTTTCGAGGATGTCATTGAGATAGGACGCCAGAGTCGCAACAACCTTTACGATCTGGCCTATCATCGCCCGCCCCCGCTCATTCCACGCCCCCTTAGATTCGGCATCAAAGAGCGTCTCGATGAACTTGGGAATGTTGTTGAGCCAATTTCCAGTAGGGAAATTAAACGGCTCACCGAGAGGATAAAAAAATCGGGGGCCGAAATTGCCGCAGTTTGTTTTCTGCACGCCTATGCCAATTCGGCGCACGAGGAAAAAGTGGCCGAGGTGCTTGAGCGGGCGGGCATCGCGGTCTCTTTGTCGAGCCATGTCCTTCCCGAATACCGAGAGTATGAGCGGACTAGCACCACCTGCGTGAACGCCTATGTTTCGCCCATGATGAGCCGCTATCTGGGTGAGCTTGAAAGAAAAATGGGGCCTGGTCGTTTGCGTATCATGCAAAGCAACGGGGGGGTCATCTCGTCGGAAACGGCCTCGCGTGAGGCGGTTCGCACCATTCTTTCGGGTCCCGCTGGAGGCGTTGTGGGCGGCTACGAAGTGGCGCGCCGAGCGGGGTATGAAAAAGCCATCACCTTCGACATGGGTGGGACGAGTACGGATGTATCTCTCTTAGAGGGCGCAATTGGTTTCACCTCGGAAACCGAAGTTGCCGGGTGTCCCATCCGGGTGCCCGTTATTGATATTCATACAGTTGGTGCCGGCGGCGGCTCAATTGCGAGGCGTGACCCGGGCGGAGCGCTCACCGTTGGCCCTGAAAGTGCGGGCGCAGACCCTGGCCCCATCTGCTATGGCAGGGGGAGCGATGTTACCGTAACCGATGCGAACCTGTATTTGGGCAGGCTCGATCCTGAGCGTTTCCTCGGCGGGCAGATGCGCCTGGACGCCGTTGCCGCCGCGCGGGGAGTCCGGAAGTTGGGAAACTCCCTAGGTCTCGACCCCGCCGCAGCAGCAGAGGGGATCACTCGAATTGCGGATCAGCATATGGCCGGAGCTATTCGGCTCATATCTGTGGAGCGGGGATTTGACCCGAGAGATTTCACCCTCATCTCTTTTGGCGGGGCAGGCGGGATGCATGCGGTTTCGCTGGCGCGAATTCTGGATATACCAACAGTGATTGTGCCCCGAGAGCCGGGGATTCTATCTGCGCGGGGGATGCTGACTGCCGATGTCGTCAAGGATTTTGCGCGCTCAATCCTTCTGCCAGCCGGGCAGGTTGATCAAAAAACGCTCACCCGCCACTTCGGTGCTCTGACCAAAGAGGCGGGGCGCGATATGCGGGCCGAGGGGTTTGCGCGTTTTCGAACTGAGCGTTTCGCAGATTTGAGGTATCTCGGCCAGTCTTATGAGCTAACGCTGCCTCTCGGTAGATCTAGCGTCTCTCCTGCGCGCCTTAGGGCCGCCTTTGATAAGGCACACCATGAACGATTTGGCATATCTAATCCTGAGCGTCCCGTCGAGATTGTCACAATCCGGCTCAGGGCGTCGGGAAGTGTTCGAAAGCCCTCTGCCAAGCGGGTGAAGACAGGGGGGCGAGGCGCCGCTCAGGCCCTCGCCGGGGTGCGCGAGATGATTTTTGATGGGAAAAAAATGAAAGGCCGCCTCTATGAGCGCGATCTTCTTCTTGCGGGAGACCGATTTCGAGGTCCGGCCGTTGTGACTGAATTCAGTGCGACTACAGTTCTTCCTCCCGGTGCGGCCTGCCGGGTGGACGAGTGGGGAAATTTGATACTTGATGTGACTAGTGGGGGGAGGGGGCTAAAGTGAAGAGACGAGCTGCATACGATCCGGTCCTCCTCGAGGTGTTCCGCAACCTGTTTTTCGCCGCTTCTGAGGAAATGGGCGTGGCGCTTTGCCTCTCCTCATTTTCGCCGAACATCAAGGAGCGGCGGGATTATTCGTGTGCCATCTTCGATGCCGAGGGGAAAATGGCCGCCCAAGCGGCGCACCTTCCCGCGCACCTGGGCTCGATGCCCATGTCGGTAGAGCACGTAATTGAAACAATGGACCTGAATCCGGGCGATGTGGTGGCGCTCAACGATCCATTCCACGGCGGAAATCACCTGCCCGACATCACGATGATCTCGCCCGTGTTCATGGCGGGAAAAAATAAGCGTCTTATCTATTACGTGGCGAATCGCGCCCATCATTCTGACGTGGGTGGAACGGCGCCGGGCTCGATGAGCATTACGACTGAGATTTTTCAGGACGGTGTTGTAATTCCCCCCGTTCGGCTTGTACGCGAGGGAGAACTCGACGGGGATGTGCTCCGTCTCATTCTCGCCAACGTGCGCACCCCCGAGGAGCGGGAGGGGGACATTGCCGCGCAGATAGCGGCCAATCGGGTAGGCGAGCGCCGCGTGCTCGAAATCGCCCGCCGCCACGGCCTTGCCCGTACGCTTCGCTACACGCGGGAGCTTCAAGCCTATGCCGAGCGGATGACGCGCTCGGCTATCCGGGGCATCCCGGACGGGGTGTATCAGTTTGAGGACGCGATGGAGGACGATGGTTTTGGGAGCGGACGTGTTCCCATTCGGGTAAAGCTGACAGTGAAGGGAGAGCGCCTCCTGGTGGACTTCACCGGCTCTGCCCCCCAAACGCGAGGCAGCGTGAATGCAGTTGAGAGTATCGCCCGGACGGCTGCTTATTACGCCGTTCGTTGTCTTGTTCCCTATGATATTCCGAATAACTCTGGATGTATGGACCCGATAAAAGTCATCGCCCCCGAGGGGACTGTAGTGAACGCTTTGTTCCCGGCCGCAGTGGCCGGCGGGAATGTCGAGACGAGCCAGCGAATGGTGGACGCGATTCTAGGAGCGCTGGCCAAAGCGTGCCCAGGAATTATACCGGCGGCGTCCTGCGGCTCGATGAGTAATCTTTCCATAGGCGGCATCGACCCGAGGCCGGGTGTGCGGCAGGGAAAACCATTTGCCTACTACGAGACCACGGGCGGCGGTATGGGCGGCGGCCCGTTAGGGCCCGGCGAGGATGCAATTCACTCCCATCTGACGAACACGATGAACACGCCTATCGAGGCCCTTGAGCACGCTTATCCCTACCGTGTGCGCCGCTACGGCGTCAGGCGGGGCAGCGGGGGCCGCGGCAAACACCGGGGCGGGGACGGAATTGTGCGCGAGATAGAGGTGATGGTTGATGCGACGGTTTCGTTCATGACCGAGCGCCGGGAGATGGCCCCCTATCCTCTAAAGGGCGGGGAGCCGGGCAAGCCGGGGCGCAATGCTATTTATAGGGGAAAAAAGAGGCTTCCTGTGCCCGGAAAGGCGCGGTTAGAGGCGAAGGCGGGGGATGTCATCTCTCTTGAGACGCCGGGCGGCGGTGGGTGGGGGAGGCCCACAGCCAAGAAAAAACGACGCTAACCCTTGAATCGAAATTTGGCGACAATTGTTTTGTTCCTAGTCGGTCCAGTCTCGTACGCTCCCAAAATAGCGGATTATTTTGGTCCGGGGCACGACCCGAACGACCTCTATTTTATCGATGTTCATGGCCAGTCTTGAGCGGTTGTTGAAAAGGCACCCAGACCATCCATTTGCGCTTAATAAATTAGTCAACTTTTTCATGCTGAGGCCGCCCGTTCGCCCAAAACGCATCGAAATATTCATTTTATCGCCTACCCTGATCGATTTATTTTTGCTCTCGACATGGTGCGGGATAAGCACTGGCGCAAGAATAAATACCGGCGGGCGGTAAGGTATTTCACCAAGGCGCTAAAGGAGTTACCCACCCGAGCAGCTCACGCCATTGCCCATGGCAATGCCGAGCGTTTGTGGAAGCTAATGCCCAAAGGTCGATAGGCGCGAAACTCCTTATATTTCTGCTAGATGTCTTGTTTTTCTCCTTGAATACGACTTTCCTTGATGTATAGAATTTATGTATAATGGATTTACTATCCCGGAGGGGGTGGTTTTTATGAGTGCGGCTGATCCAGTGTGAATCCGGATTAGTCGCACTTTCTTGTACAGAAAAACAAGAGGTGAATATCGGTGGTAGGCGAGCGCGTACTTTATCTGAACGGTGAAATTGTCGAGGAGAGTCAGGCAAGGATATCTCCGTTTGATCGCGGATTTCTCTGGGGGGACGGGGTCTATGAGGTGACACCTTGCTTCGATGGCCGTCTCTATCGATTGAGCGATCACATTGATCGCCTTTATCGCTCTCTTCGCTATGTGCGAATCGATCCGGGCATGAGCCGTGAGGAGATGGAGAAGGCAACGCTCGACACCCTTGCCGCTAATGAAAGGAACCTTGAGCCGGGCAGTATGTACCGTGTTGGACACTGGGTGACGCGGGGTGTGGATGATGCCTCGATGTCGGCTGGCTCGGCTAAGCGGGCGACAGTGGTGATTTTTTGGCGCCCTGTGGACGTGGGGAAAATTGCTCGAAACTATGAGGAAGGTGTTCGCCTGGCGGTGACCGCCACCCGGCGGAATCCGCCCGAGTGTGTAGAGACGCGTGCGAAGGTGACGAGCAAGATGAATCAGATACTTGCCGAGCTCGATGCTGCAGCGAGCGGCTCGCTTTCGCTCATGCTCGATATTCACGGGAATGTTGCTGAAAATTCTTCAGCGAATTTCTTTATCGTTCGCGATGGCGCCCTGTGGACGCCGCCAGAGAGAAATGTGCTTCAGGGCGTGACACGGCAGGCCGTGTTTGAATTAGCGGGGCGGCTGGGGATTCCCGTCGAGGAGCGAAATTTTACGATGTACGATGTGGCTCAGGCACAGGAATATTTCATCACATCGAGCGCTATTTGCGCTGTGCCGGTAAGGGAAGTGGACAGTTTTAAACCGGAGCATGGCGTGCCTGGTCCGGTGACCAAACGCCTGATCGATGCGTTCTCCGAGGATACTGGTTTTGATTTTAGGAATCATCTTTTGACTACCGGAGAAAAAAGCCCCCGGGCTTGAGTCTAGCTTCGCGCACTGCCCGGCGCGGGACAAAGAGAGAGGTAACGATGCCCCCGTATTATACGACGAAAAATAGCCTTGAAATCATGAAGGAAAAAGTGGATGAAATTACTCATCGCTTAAAGACTGAAGTGGCGCAGGAGTTGGCCAAGGCGGCGGACTACGGCGACCTGAGCGAGAACTCCGAGTGGGAGGCAGCCCTTGATTTGCAGTCAAACCTCAAGCATGAGGTGAGCATCTTGATGGACAAGGTCAAGAGTGCCGAGTTGATAGAGGATTTGCCCATTGCCGGCGACAAAGTGACGATCGGAACCGAAGTGACCTTGTTCGATTTGGATAAAGACGAGGAACTCACCTACAAGATCCTTGGTGAGCAGGAGAGTGATTTTCAAAACGGCATTCTTTCGTTTCAGGCCCCTCTTATTCGCGGGCTGATGCAAAAAGAGCCGGGCGATGAGGTGGTAGTCAAGCTTCCGGGCGGCACGCGCAGCTTTGAAATTTTGGAAGTAAAGAAAATCGAATTTTCCTGATCATATGAAGCGACCGGATATCAGTGATCGCTTTTTGGCCTATCTGATATTTGCGGCCACCCTTGTTTTAATCACATGGTTCGCATTTCTCTCCAATAGATCTCCTGATTGGCGGCTTCCGGGGAGCCCCCGGCTCTATCGGATTCCGGTGGCGAGCGAGGACGCCCCCGAGCAAGAAACACTTTATCTTAAGGGAACCACAGCAGCAGGCCAGCCCGAGGGCTATCGTTTTCCGACGCCGAGCGGGAAGCTCGAATTCTGGACCGAGGCGCTGGAGGTAAAATTTTCGACTCTTGGCCTCTCGGCGCTACCCGAGTTTTACTCAGATCCCGAGCAGTTGGTGGACATGCCCTTTGCCAAGACGGCGCACGGTGATGGCGAGCTTGGCGTAATTTCACCTTTCCACAAGGCCGCACCCACCGGGGCTGCGCGCTGCCGAATCGTGCCGCCGGGAGAGGATAGCCCCGGCGCGGTGTTGCGCGAGGCAGGGTTTGATAGCGAGCTTATAACGGCTCGCCCCCCCGCTCCCCATTTCCATAGTTGAACGCATTACTTCTGGCAGGCGCAGGAGATGTGGCCCGATCTTTACTGCCAAATTCACCCGAATCGAGCCGGGCGGCTTGGCATCTCGGATGGCGACAGGGTTCGCGTCGAGACGCCAGGTGGGCGCATCGAGGCAATGGCCTGGGTTAGCGCAGGCATTCGAGAAACGGCTGTTTTCATTCCTATTGGGTGGGGTGAGCGGCAGCCCTATCATCCATGGCGCTCGGTGAATTTTTTGACCGACAAGAATCAGCTAGACCCGGTGTCGGATCAGACGAACTTGAAGAGTCTTCTGTGTCGTGTGTCGAAGGCGTGAGGGGGAGAGAAATTATTTCGAGAGGTCTCCATTTTCTGAATACTTGATTTTGTAGATTGGAACGGGCTCCGGCACCCCTTTGAGGGAGACGGGCGGTAGCGATTCGACGGGAACTTCGTAGCTGTCTCCCAGGTGTTTTAAGATTGACTCGGAAAAGACAATTGAGCCCGAATCGGCGCAACCCTCAAGCCTTTTTGCGATATTAACGGGCATTCCCATCACCGAAAATACTTTTTTGTTCGATGTGCCGAAAAGGCCTTCGACGACTTCTCCGCAGTGGAGCCCAACCCCGGCCCCCAGATCGAACTGCCCAAGATAAGGCGTAATTTTAGCTTGGAGGGCTCTTGTGCACTGAACGGCCTTCCGTGGATCGTGAAATATGGCCATGACCTCATCGCCCGTCAGGTTGTTCATCAGTCCGCCGTACTCTGCAATAATAGGCCCCGCAATTTCGTAATATCCGTTTAGCAAGTCGCCCACCTCGGTTCCCATATGAATACTCGACCAGTTCGTGAATCCACGGATGTCCATGAAAAGCACAGTCCGCTCGGCGCGCTTCGTGGCGGCCTCTCCCCCCGTTTCAACGAGATTTTCCATCAGGCTCGAATCGATGAACCACGAACTGTAATGGCGCAGCCGCTCTATGAGAACGAGAAGAAACGATCGATTCCGAGCCAGGAGAACCTCATTGACACCGTAGAATATGCCGATGATGAAAATGGCCTGGACCAGGAAATGGTGGGAACTCTCGTTGAAGAAGGAAACCAAGGCAGTGGGGAAGTCTGATTTCGAGATCTTTATCAGGCTGATGAAATAGACCGCCGGGATGATCATGGTTCTGATCGTGTTCTCGGCGGTGCGGAAAAAGTCCTGGCCCCTCTGTGACTTCTTTTCCATCGCTATGCGCCCGAATTGCGCGAGGGCGATTGAGATGGCGAAGGCCCAGTAGGCGATGTGCTCGGGCTTTTCGAAAAATTCCAGCCCCTCTCCCCCTAAATCGACGGCGGTATAGAGAGCGACTCCGATCAGATTGCCCAGAAAAATCTGCCATGCTTTCGTGTGTGTTCCAGACAGGTAGATAGCCTGTACGAAGGGGGATATGAGGAGCGCCCAGTGAGATAGATTTTTGAAATAGGGAATAATTCCGATATGGTTGATCTCGAGGAGGATCAGGAGAAACGGATAATGCGCCGAGTTCGTGGCCAGTTCCCTGAGCGTTCGCCAGAGCGAGGTGCCCTCGGATTGTTGAAATGCGTATCTGTTGTTTTTCGTCATTTCGGCTGGTCTCACTTGTCCGTAACTATTTTCATCGTATAGGTTCAAACCGATGAAGGTAAACGCCCTACTCGATCGGGTCGGGTGCGACGGGAAGGCAAATCTCGGTGCGAAGCGCCTCCTCGGGCGTCTCGCGCGGATCGTTCAAGTAGCGCTCGACTACAGGTCCTTTGGCTCTCCTGAATCCGCCGTGCGGCAGCCACTCGTCAACCATCGTGGTGATTGTATCTCCAATTCTATCGTATCCTCCCTCGTGGACCGCCACGGCGTACCAGCCCCCGGGCATATCTGCTGGGATAAGGCCCTCGGGCGCAGATCTTCCGCCGGGAATGATCCAGCAGGCGGCGTATCCGCCATCGTCCTCTTGTAAACCAAAGGCGTTATCCGGGGCGAAAGAGTTGCCGCATATATTGAATAGCTGACCCCAGAGTCGTCCCGCTTCGGCGGGCCCTGCCCCACTGGCGAGCTTTAGCCCTGCACCCGATGCCGCCTCACGTTTTTCGACCTTCACATTCAGCTCGGTGCTCATGGTTTGTATAGTCTCACTTGATTATCAGCATTCTGAGCCCGGCGATGACAGCAATCGCGCCCACCGAGCGCCGGATGGCTGTGCCGGGGAGGTTTCTCAGTAGATAGGCGCCGATAACGCCGCCGATAATCGCGCCGGTGGCGATGAGGGCCGCATATTTCCACTGCATGTTGCCATGGCGAATATTCTCGAAGGAGGCGACCGATACGTTGAACAACGAGGCCAGCATGGAGACGGCAACTACCTGCTGGGCCTTGATGCCGGGGATAAGGAAGAGCGCGGGCACGGTTATGACGCCCCAACCGACACCTGTTGCCGCCTGTATGGTGCCCACCACGAGTCCGAGCATAAGCAAGCCGAGAGAGAATAAATCCAATGGTTTTTCCTTTCTTAATTTCCGCCTGGCTTAAATGGGATAGAAGAGCGAGGCAATAATGGCTTTTACCTTGGCGGGCTCGCCATCGGTGCGAAGCACACCGGCGGCCTCTTTGGCATCGATATCGGCACGCCCCGTGGCCATTAAAATCATATCGCTGGCGGGAGCGGATATAGAAGCGTCGAAATTGCTGCTCAGATCTTCGAGGAACGAGGCTTTTTCCTTTTCGATGGACATCGCCCAGACATCTCCCGTGTCGGGTGTCTCGAATCGAAAGCGGCCCTCTAGCTTCAGATCGGGCTGTGTGTTGTAGAGGATTGGAAATCGCCAGCGCAAATTTTTGGCCGCAACGCCGAGCGCTGCAGGATTCAGCGGCGAGTCGGGCTCGTTTCGTATATCCCACTCATGGAGAATGAACTCGTAGATGCGCTGAATGATGAAATAAGGGATAGGGATGACGCCTCTTCGGTGCCACCCGACTTTGTCCAAATCCTCGGGGCCCATTGATCGAAAAAGCGAGACCACTTCCTGCGTGTCTTTGTTAAACTTCTCCACTAGTGCGCCGCCATCGAGGGCAGCGATATCGTTCATGATCGAAGTGCGAAGCCCCATGAACTCCTCTTTTGTTTTCGCGCCGAGGGGGAAGCCGTGGTTGCCCACGAGTCCGTTCGATACCGTCGAGGCGTAGAATTGTGCGCCGAGGGTTAGATGCCCAACTACCTGGCCGGTGTTCCAGTCCGAGCAAAAGGTGGGCTTTTTCCAGTCGGCCTCACTAAAGGTCTTGAAGAATTCTGTGAGCCGTGCCCGCTCGCTGTCTATGGTGTCAATCGTTAAACGTATCTGTTCTTCAAACTCCGGCATAAAGCCTCCCGTGTCGAATTGGGGAATGATTTTCCGGGTCCAATTATTGTCCTATCCGGCCCTTTGTGCGACGGTATTGAAACTCACGGGCATACTACAAGATTTTCCTGATTCCGGGGAGCTACTTGCCCCACTTCAATTCAGCAAAGGAGGCAGCCGCGAATGCTCTACGAAGTACGGGCTTATACGTTTACGCAAGGGAGTCTCGATGAGGCGGTGGCAGGTTTTGGGGATATTATCGAGGAGCGGGTAAAGCTCTCGCGGCTTATCTGTTTTTTCCGCTCGGCCATTGGCGAGCTGGACCGAATTTTTCATATATGGGAGTACGAAAATTCCGCTCATCGTGAAAGCGTTCGTGATAAGGCGCAGTCCGCATCTTGGTGGCCGCCTTTGAGGGTTGAAAAAATTCTTTATCAGCAGACCCGGCTGATGGCGGCCACGTCATTTTGTCCAGAGCCCCGCACCGGGGCTATGGGCAGCGTCTACGAGGTGAGGAGCGATATTTCCCAGGCAGGCACCATGGGAAATATCAGCGCCGCATGGGCCGAGCATCTTCCCGAAAGAGAAAATCTCTCGCCTCTGGCCGCCGCCTTCGCGAACCCCGCGAACGAGTTCGCCTCGGGCATCCTCAACGAGTTTTTACATATCTGGCCCTACCGCGACCTGAACCAGTGGGCAGAGGTGGATGAGGCCACCAGTAAACTCGCTGGCTGGCGAGATTGTTCGGACCCTTATCTCGTGTCGCGAAAATCCGAAATCTGGCGCCCCGTAGACTATTCGCCGATGCGCTGAGATCGGCTTTGCGGGGTGCGCCGCCCCTCTGGTATGCGGCATAATTGTCGTACTAAATATTTGATTGTCTCTCCCCGCTCCGACCGGCGATTCTTACCGAGGGGGCAAGAAAGGAAATTGCGTGAAAAAAATCACTGATCGCATCTATGCCGAGACTGGATACGACTGGGCTAACGTGGGCGCGGCTGTTACTGAGCGTGGCATCGTTCTGCTCGATAGCCCGGTTCGCCCGACGGACTCTGCCCTCTGGCAGGCCGAGGTCAGACCCTTAAGCCCCCAAGGGATTCGTTATCTCATTGCGACTGATTATCACGGCGACCACACAGCAGGCGCCTCGTTTATCGAGGGTGAGATAACCTTCATCGCGCCGCAATATGTCTTTGATGAAGTCTCGAAGGGTGACAATGCGTTTTCGAAGAAAATATTCACCGACACCCTCGAAGATTTGGGGTTCAAGGAGGAGGCACGGCAGATTATCGATGCAGCGATTCCAGCGCCGGATATATGTTTCGACGATACGATGGTGCTCCACTTAGAGCCGCTGACTTTCGAGATTCGCCGCATGGGTGGCCATTCACCCGCCACTTCGATGGTGTTCATTCCCGAGGAGGGGCTAATATTCGCGAGCGACATCGTGATCAATGAACCGTGTCCGGGCCTCAGGGACGCGAATGTGCGGGAATGGATCGACGCGCTCGCTTATATCGAGGGCATGTCGGCCGAAATTGTTGTGCCGGGACATGGGCCCGTCGGCGGTATGAAGGAGGTGGGCCAGCTCAAAGGATATTTGAGTGAAGTGCTGGGTCTGATGGCGGAGATGGCGAAAGCAGGCCGGAGTAAGGAGGCGGCCGTTTCTGATGCCGCATTCGATAAGTTTTTCTGGGCCGATCCCTCGCGGGGTGAATTTTGGCTGCAGCAGAGGAAGGACACATTTCGGGGCGGGCTTGAGCGCGTCTACGATGAAGCTGTAGGTGCCGCTTAGCGGAGAATTTATTTTTTCATAATTTTGTAAAATCGGGAGACTCCAATGCAAGTAGTCGAGAAAAAACTGGGCCGCATCTTTCAATTGAAACTAGAGGAAGGGGATGATTTTTACGGGGTCGTCGATGCTTTTGTGATCAAAGAGAACATTCGTTCGGCCTCGTTGTTCCTCTTCGGGGCTCTTCAGAAGACCCACATGCTCACCGGCTTTAAGGACATGGACGGCTTTAACGTGGACAGCCGCCATTTCGATGATTGGCGCGAACTTGTAGCACTGGGCAATATTTCATGGCCCGATGAGCCGCCCCTGGCGCTGGGCGATGTGACCTGGGACGAGCCCCAGCCTTATGTCCATCTCCATATGGCCATCAGCGGGGGGCCGGGCAAAACAGAGGATGTGCTCGTCGGTCATCTTTCGGGCGGCAATGTGAAGGGGATGTTCATGGACATCTATGAGTTGGTGTAGTCATGGTTAATAAAACTTCTAAGACCTGCACATTTCTCACTGGTGGCGACGTGGCGCCGGATCGCAAAAGCGGGCGTGGTCTTTTGGGCAAGACTGCCCTGCTATTTAAAAAGGCGGACTACGCTTTTTTGAATCTTGAGCACAACCTGTCCACAAGCGGCCTGATGATGAAGGGAAAGCCCACCCACCACCGGGGCAAACCCGAGTTGATCGAAGGATTCCTTGAGGCAGGCTTTGATGCGCTCTCCATCGCCAATAACCATATGCTCGACTTCGGGGTTGAAGCATTTTTCGACACGCTTGCTCTACTCAAAGCAAAAAAAGTTCCCTTCACGGGAGGGGGCAAGAATATTCGAGAGGCGAAAGAGCCGGTTGTTCTCGTTAGAAATGGTTTGAAAATCGGTCTGCTTGGCTATACGACGACGCTGCCGCAGGGCGCTGCCGCCGGACCAAGGGAGCCGGGGGTGAACCCGATGCTGGTCGATACTTCGTATACCCCGAGGCGAAACCCGATTGAGTATCCGGGCTCCGAGATGCTGATAACAACGAAAACGGCCCCCGCCGATCTGGCCCGGATGAAGCGCGAGATCGCCTCGCTCAAGAAAAAAACGGATGTGGTTCTGGTCTGCAACCATTGGGGGGCGAGCATGTCCCACGACGTTCAGGACTATCAGCGCGAAATCGGACGCGCCGCCATCGACGCCGGGGCTGCGGGGATTTTCGGCGGCCACCAGCATGTATTGCAGGGCGTTGAGTTTTATAAGGGATGTCCCATCGTTCACTGCACCGGAAATTTGATCTTCGACATTGTCGAGCCCTTTTTCACCGAGGCGACGCACCAGACGTTTCTGTTCGGCGGCAACTTGTCGAAAAAAGGGATAAGCGATCCCTACGTAATCCCCTGCCGCTGCGGCATCGGAAACGCCCCGGCGATTCTGTCCCCCCGCAAGGGGGATGGAAAAGAAATCATCCGCTTTCTGGCTGAGCTCTCAAAACCCTTCGGCACCGGCCTCAAGGTGAAGGGCGATAAGGTCGTGCTCACTCCGGGGAAGGGGTAGCCCCTCTACTCAGGTGGACATGCCGCCGTCGATGCGCAGGACGATTCCGGTAACGTAGCTGGCCTCCTCTGAGGCGAGAAAAACGAAGCCGCCCACCATTTCCTCGGCGGTGCCCCACCGTCCGAGCGAAATGCGTTCAAGGTATTTCGCCGTGAAGCGCTCATCGGTTCGGATGGTCTCGGTCATCGGCGTGATTGCTGCCGGGGATATCGCGTTCACGGTGATGCCGTAGCGGCCAAGCTCGCGCGAGGCGCTTTTCGTGACGCCGACGATACCCATCTTGGCAGAAGAATAATTGATCTGGCCGATGGCCCCGCGCAGGCCCGCGCCAGAGGTGACGTTGATGATGCGCCCGCTCTTGCGGGGTATCATCCGCTTGGCGGCAGCCTGGGTGCCGGCCCATGTGCCCCGCAAGTGTACGGCGATGACCTGGTCGAACTGCTCTTCGGCCATTTTGTGGAGCATGGCGGCGCGGACGATGCCTGCGTTGTTCACCATGATATCGATTGGCCCAAATTCAGCCTCGCAGCGGTCCATCATGCCCTCGACATCGGGCACCTTGCTCACATCGGCGCTATGAAAAACGGCCTCGCCGCCAGCGTCCCGGACCAGCTTGGCAGTCTCCTCGCCGCCCTCTTCATTCAGATCCACCACTACAACGCGGGCGCCCTCATTGGCGAATGCCTGAACAACTGCACGACCGATGCCCTGTGCGGCGCCCGTGACGACCACCGATTTACCCTCAAGACGCATGAAAAACTCCTTTCTCGAAAAATATCCGGATAATTCCGGTTAATGATCAGATGGGCCGCTGCCTTCAAGTATGAGGATTATACCCGAGGGAGCCTGTTTTGCCTCCCGTCCTGGCGGCCTCAGGAGAGGGGCATTCATCCGAAATAAGTGCTAATTTATGGGTATCCGTTTCATTACCGGTATCTTTTAAGTCGTGGCGCATGGCGTCGCCACCCGTGGGGGAGAGAAAATATGGGCTTTGTCGATCTGAACGATATGCCGTTTGATGTGTTGGAGGGAACGAATCGAAAAGTGCTCCAAGCGGACAACATGACGATGCTGTTCATTGATCGCGAGCCGAACGTGGTCCAGGACCACAGCCACCCGCAGGAGCAGGTCGTCTTCCTCAGAGAGGGCAGGCTAAAGGTCAGCATGGGCGGCGAGGAGCGTATCGTCGAGGCGGGCAACGCGATTCAAATTCCCGGCGGGCTTCAACATCGCATCGAAACCCTTGAGCAGTCGCTCATACTTTCGGTCTACAGCCCGGCCCGCGATCTGAGCGCTCTGACGCAGCCGAAATGACGGGCTCTGGTAAAGTTCGCATCGCCTCGGTGGGCCTTGGTGGATGGGCGCGCACCCTGGCCGCCGCTGCTGGGCGAAGTGGGGCGGTCGAGATTGTGCGTTGCTTTGATCCGCTGGAGGATGCGCGAGCCTCGTTTGCGGATGAGACAGGCGCCCGCCCGACATCGAGCTATGAAGAGCTTCTTCAGGATGAATCAGTCGAGGGCGTGATCGTAGCCACCCCGCACTCGACTCATGTCGAGGTTGCCTGCCAGGCTGCCTCGGCGGGAAAACACCTTTTTGTTGAAAAGCCCTTTACGCTCAACGCCGCCGACGCAAAGAGAATTATCAGTGCGGTCGAGGCTGCGGGCGTAACCCTTCAGGTGGGCCACAAGCGCCGCTGGTTCGGGGCGAACCGGCGAATTCTTGAAATGATCAAGGCGGGCGAGCTTGGCATGCTCCACCAGCTTGAGGGCAACTATTCACGGCCCTCGATGCAGGAGGCAAGAACCGGATGGCGGAGCGACCCGGCGGAGTCCCCCTTGGGCGGAATGACGGGGTTGGGCATCCACATGGTTGATCTGCTTTCTGCTTTTTCCGGCGGGCGAATCGAGCGCCTCGCGGCATTCAGCAAGCCGCTTTGGGGAAAATCCGGCCTTGACGATGTGACGAGCATGATCCTTGAGTTCGAGAGCGGCCCATTAGGCTACGTGGGCGCCTCGACGGTTGTCCCGATATTCGTGACCGCCGCCGCCATGGGCACCGAGGCTTCGGCCTGGAGTGAGGGGGACGGCTCGAAGCTTTATGTGCAGAAAAAAGATGAGCCTGCGAGGCGCGAGGTTCCGGTGGATGCAGGTGATGGCGTGGCCGAGGAGTTGGTGCATTTTGCCCATTGCATCCGCACGGGCGAGAGCCCCGAGGCCGGTGGGGCCGAGGGGTTGGAGATTGCCGCCTTGCTTGAGGCCATGCAGGAGAGCGTCAATACCGGTCGAGTGGTGGAGATGAAGGATTTTCGATAGAGGAGATGAGAGATGAGCGATAAACGGAAAATTGAGATTTTCAGCGCGGGTTGCTCTGTTTGCGAGTCTTTTGTGGCGCAGGTGAGGGAGGAGGCATGTCCTTCTTGCGATATCGCGGTTCTCGACATGAAATCGCCCGAGGTGGCCGAGCGGGCAAAGAAGTTGGGGGTGGGCTCGCTTCCCTCGGTCGCCATTGATGGCGTACTCGCCAGTTGCTGCACGAGCGGTGGGCCCGACATGGCTGTTTTAAAAGAAGCCGGCCTTGGGCGACCAGTTTAGTAAATAATGTTTCAGGTTGTTGCGGTATTCTTGATCACCCCATCCACGCCTCGACCATGCCGTTGGTGACAGTATCACCGGCAGAATTAACAGCCTCTATCTCGCAAACGGCCAGCTGGCGTCCCGACTCTTCGCGGACCTCGGTGACCTCGCCGCGCAGGGTGATGATTTCCCCTGCGTCCACCATGCCCCGGAAATTCACCTCAAGTTTGCGGGTCGAGCCCGCCCCGAAGGCGGCCTCGGCGAGTTGTCCCAGAAAACCCATGGAGAGCATGCCGTGGGCGATGACGCCCTTTAGGCCCCGCGCCTGAGCGGCCTCATCGTCGGTGTGGATGGGGTTGAAATCGCCGCTGGCGCCTGCGTACATGACTAGCTGCACTTTTGCTATAGGGTCCTTGATGATCTCGGGAAGTTTGTCGCCTGCCTTGTAGCTCATTTGCTGAACCTCCTGAGCGAGATCCACTTGCCGCCGCCGACTTGCCCGCCATTTTTAGCGTCGGTGAACTCATATTCGCGCTCGAGGAAAACAAGATCACCCGAGCGCCCGCTTTTTTCATAGATTTTCACAATAGTGAACGAGGCGTCTATCTCATCGCCCGCCCGCAAGGGGCGCTCGAACTCATAACACTGGGAAGCGTGGAGCCCCACATCGCCATAGTCCGTCGGAACATCTGGATAGGCATCATCGGGCCGAAACGTGGTGGGAAACGTCGGGGGTGCTATGGCATCAGGGCCCCGGTAGGCCGGGTTTGAATCGCCAATGGCGTCGGCGAATTTCCTGATGGCGCCCGCCTCGATGGTGATGCGAAAAGGCCCATGTTTCTGACCGACGAGGTTTTCGATCTCGGGGGTGATTCGGCTCATGTGGTTTCTTTGCCTCCCGTCAGGTTTTTCTGATGCGGACATCGACCGCAACGGATTTTTCTGGTCCGGCAATGAGGGGGTTAATGTCCAGCTCTGCGATTTGATCGTCGAGCTCTGTCGCCATCTCAGATACACGCGCTAAGATTGATGCCGCCGCAGGGATGTTCACCGGTGGCGCGCCTCTGAGTCCCTCCAGTACTTTTGCCGAGCGGAGTGCGCGAAGCATTTGCTCGGCCACGGTTTCATCGAAGGGCGGCAGCCTTCGCGATACATCCCCCAGCGCTTCGACAAATATTCCGCCGACCCCTGCCGTGACACAAGGGCCAAAGGTGGGATCCTTCGATATGCCGCAGATAAGCTCGACGCCTGCCGCTGCCATTTCCTGGACGAGTATGCGAGCACCCGGTGCGAGAGCAAGCAAGTGTTCCGCCGCCTCGCGGATCTCCTCCTCAGAGTTCAGATTCAGTACTACGCCGCCCACATCGGTTTTGTGCACGAGGGCATCCGAGACGACTTTTAAAACTACGGGGCCGTTGATGTCGCGCCACGCCGCTATGGCGTCCGCCATCGAGGCGGCGATGTGCTCCTCTGCGCGGGAAATGCCGTAAAGGTCGAGAAGGGCTGTGCACGTTTGAGTGTCGAGCATGCCTTCTGTCGATGCGGTGGCCTTCTCAATAAGTTGGATAGCCTCTTTTTGGCGGGCCGGGTCGATTGGTGGCGTGCCTCGGGCCGCCCGCTCCGCTGCCTCGTCGATGAGGCGTCTTGCCTCAAGTGCACGCACCGCCAAGGGGTAGTCATCGAACACCGGGGTGCCCGAGCGCCTGAGCGCCTCGATGTGTGCGTGTGGGCCCGTCACCCAGACGCAGGCGAAGGGCGTGGGGCTCTCCTTGAAGAGTGCGGTCATGTCCTCGGCAATTTGATCAGCGACGTGGTGATAAATACCCATGATCATCAAAGTGGCGTCGATATTTGGGTCGGAAAAGACAGCTCGCCCGACACTCTGGAGTGGTTTCGTTTCGGGGCGGCTCACCATGAGCGAGACGAGATCGACTGGATTGCTTACCGGAGCGTAGTCGGAGAGGATTTCTCTCAATTTCCCCCGGGTCGCCTCTGCGAGGCCCGGAAGCTCGAAGCCGCCGCGCACGGCGTGGTCGGCGGCGAGCGAGCACGCCCCGCCCGAAAAACTCAATATTCCCAGCCCGCGCCCCTTGAGGGGTTTTGAGCGGCAGAGGAAATCCGCCGTGCTCAATATCTCATCGAAGGAGTCGCAGATCCGAACCCCGTATTGCTCGGCGAAGGCAGAGAAAACATCGTGCGAGGTTGTGAGCGCCGCCGTGTGGCTCATAGCCGTGCGCGCCCCCTCCTCGGTCGTTCCTGCCTTGAGGAGAACGATGGGTTTTCCCGCCTCAAGGGCGCGCTCGGCGGCGGCGCGGAGGCGCGCGCTTGCCCGGACGGACTCCATGTAGCCGCAGATGACTTTCGTGTGTGGGTCATCGATGAAGTATTCGACGCACTCGGCGAAATCGACGTCCGACTCATTGCCGAGGCTGACGAGCGAGGAAATGCCTGTGCCGCTGGCCTGGAAACCGGTGAGGAGGCAAGCGCCCAGCGCCCCGCTCTGGGTGATGAGAGCCACGCTGCCGGGGATAAGCGGGTCGTCTTCCATGATCGAGATGGTGAAGGAGGCCATGAGCTTTGGGCGCACATGAACGACGCCCATGCAGTTGGGCCCGAGCAGGCGAATCCCACCCTCGCGGGCAATCTGAAGGAGTTCTTCTTGAAGCCGCGCGCCCTCCTCGTCCACCTCGGCGTAGCCTGAGCTCATGACGGCCGCCGCGCCCACGCCACGTGCGGCACACGCCCGCATGGCCTCGGCATTATTCTCGCGCGGGGTGCAAAAGAGTACGAGTTCGGGCGTTTCGGGCAGCGAGGCGATGTCCGGGTAGCTCTTGAGGCCTCCGATCTCATCGCGATTCGGATTGATGGGATAGATGGGGCCCTCGAAGTCGTAGTCGAGAAGCAGCTTGATCGGTCGCCCGCCAGTGCGATTCAGGTTCGAGGATGCACCGACGACGGCGATGGATTTTGGCTCAAGAAGGGGACGTAGATTGTGTCGATGTGTCATGATGTTATTAGTATTAACACATCCTAATTGATTTCGTCATTGATCGAGGCGGTTTTTTAGGCTGCCGATGAAGGAGGGGATATGCCAGCGAACAGAACGGTTGGAATCGTCGGGGTGGGACGGATGGGCGGGCCCATTGCACAAAGGTATTTAAAGGCGAGGGTGCCTCTCATGGTGTGGGACGAAGCTGAGGCTTGCCGCGCGCCGTTTGAGAAAAAAAGGGGTGTCACCATCGCCTCTCCCGGCGAGATGGCAGAAAAATGCGCGATCATTCTTTTCGTCGTTCCCTCCTCGGCAGAGATTGCGGATTGTTTTAAGGGAAAAGAAGGTGTTTTGAAGAGGGCGCGAAAGGGGCTCGTTCTCTATGATTTGACGACCTCGAACCCGGCTGTGACGAAAAAGCTTGCGGCCCGGGCGGCCCGAGCGGGGATACCCTATCTCGACGCCGGGATGAGCGGTGGGCCGGGTGGTATTCTAAAAGGCAAGCTAACCTTGATGATTGGCGGGGACGAGAAGGTTTTCAAGCGGACGAGGAAACATCTTGACCCGTTCACCGACAAGCTTTTTCATTTGGGAGAGCTTGGCACCGGCCACGCCATGAAGCTTCTCAACAACATGGTGCTCCACACAATTTTTCTAGCCACCTGCGAGGGCGCCCGCCTTGCCGAGAAGATGGGTGTCGATGTCGCGAAGATGATCGAGGTGTTCAACGTCTCCTCGGCGTTCAGTTATGCAAGTCAGCACCGGTTTCCTAACAACATTCTCAACGGAAGCTGGAATGCGCAGGCGCGCATATACAATCCGCATAAGGACGTGGGCCTCGCCGTCGCAATCGGCAAGTCGCTCGGCGCAGATGTGGACTATGCCGAGCGAACCTATGAGATTTTGCAAATGGCTGTCGAGCGCGGAATGATCGAGGAGGATTATTCCCACCTCTACCGCGATTGGCACGAGATTAAAAAGGTGAAGCTGGGCAAGAAGGTGAAATCCGGGAAGAAAATAGCGCGGCGCTAGCCCCGGTTGCTGAGTGCGCTTAGGACAACCCGCTGGGCGAGCTGGGCGCAGTGGCGCTTGTGCTTGGGGAGCCCCCCGAGGGAGGCGGAAATTTCCTCGTGGGTGATCGCCTCAAGCTCGCTCGTCGTTTTTCCGCGCACCAGGTCGGTGAGTGCGCTCATCGATGCTGTGATCGCCCCGCAGCCGAGAACCTCCATTTTTGAGTCCGATACGAGATCGCCATCGAATTTTAGATAGAGCGTTACCTCGTCGCCGCAGGCCGGGTTGGTCCCCGTTCCCACGCTATCGGCACCCTCTAGCTCGCCCAGGTTATGCGGCTCGGCGATGTGTCCGAGTACGGTGTCGTTGTAGTGATAATCGTCGGTGGCCACTTTGAAATTCCTCCTGGTTGCTAGTTGTCTGAACCTGCGCGAGTGCGAGGCGCCATCTGCCGCACCCGCTCGACGGCCCCGGGCAGGATTTCCATGAGGCGGCGCACGTCGTCCTCGGTGTTGCCCCAGCCCAGGCTAATGCGCAGCGAGCCCCTTATGGCGTCTTTGGGCAGACCCATTGCAAGAAGCACGTGGCTCGGCTCGGTCGAGCCCGAACTGCAGGCCGAGCCCGTGCTCACAGCGAAGCCTTCAAGATCCAGCCGGATGAGCATCGTCTCCCCCTCGGCGCCGAGAAATCCGAGGTTGCTTGTTCCGGGGAGGCGGTGGTCCGGGTCGCCGTTCACCACGACATCGGGTATGCGCTCCAAGATTTCATTTTCGAGCATGTCTCTGAGTCGCGCTGTTTTTTCGACAGCGCCAGCAAACCCTTCCTGCGCCAGACGGCAGGCCTCGCCAAGGCCGGCGATGCCGGGGACATTTTCGGTTCCCGAGCGAAGGTCGCGCTCCTGGCCACCCCCGGTGATGATGGGTTCGATGTGGACGCCTTCTCGAATATAAAGAAAGCCCGCACCTTTTGAAGCATTGATTTTATGGCCGCTTACCGAGAGCAGATCGACACAGGTGGCCTCGACATCGATGGAAACTTTTCCGGCCGCCTGAACTGCATCGGTGTGGAAGAGAACCTCCCGCTCCCGGCAGGCAGCGCCGATCTCGGAAATCGGCTGTACGGTGCCAACTTCGTTGTTGGCCCACATCACCGAGACGATTTGCGTGTCAGGGCGAATGGCAGCGATTATTTCATCTACCGAAATGCGGCCCTTGCCGCTTGGTTTGACGTAGCTGACCTCGACGCCGGTTTTCTCAAGCACCTCGCAGGTGCCAAGCACAGCGGGATGCTCGATGGCAGAGGTGACGATATGGCCGCTGCCGCCCGCAGACAGGAGCGCGCCGCGGAGCGCCCAATTGTCGCTCTCTGTGCCGCCAGAGGTGAATACGATCTCCTCGGGGCTCAGTGCACCGATGAGAGATGCAGCATTTTCTCTTGCCCCCTCAACCGCCCCGCGTGTTTCCCGGCCGAAGCGGTGGATGCTGTTCGGATTTCCGAAGGCTGGGCCAAGATGGCGGTTTATGATTTCGGCCACTTCGGGGCGAACCGGGGTCGTGGCGTTATGATCTAGATAGACGGGGGTGACTGTGGTCATGTGGTCTGGTCCGTATCGATTTGGCGCGCCCGCTCAATTTCTTTTTCGAGCTCCGAGATTCGAAGGTTCAGGGCGTGGAGCGCAGACTCCACTGGGTCGGGAAGGTTGGCGTGCTCGAAGGCGGCATATTTTTCGCTCTCGTTCCGCTCCTCTCCCTCGCGGTAGACGACACGGCCCGGCACACCGACCACTGTGGAGCCGGGGGGAACCTCGGTAATCACGACCGAGGCGGCGCCGATTCGGCTTCCGGCGCCGATGGTGTTGGGGCCCAGGATCTTTGCGCCGACACCAACAATGACATTGTCCTCAAGGGTGGGGTGGCGCTTTCCCTTATGAAGGCTTACGCCGCCAAGGGTGACGCCTTGGTAGATCGTGCAGCCGCGCCCGATTTTGGTCGTCTCGCCGATGACCACGCCCATTCCGTGATCGATGAAAAAATTCTCGCCAATTTCGGCTCCCGGGTGAATTTCAATGCCTGTGAAAAAGCGACTTACGTGACTCACCCAGCGACCGAGAAGATATAGCTTCTGGATCCAGAGAAAATGTGCCACCCGGTGGACCAAGACAGCGTGGAACCCCGGATAGCAAAGCAGAACTTCGGCCACAGAGCGGGCGGCGGGATCCCGGTCGATAACCGCCTGGATATCGCGGCGGATGTACCGCAAGGCAAGGCGGAGGTTTCTTAGAAGCGACTTCATCAATATCTCCTCAAAGGCGCAAATGGCTACGCCTAAGTATTTGAAACTCTAAAGCGACCGTAAGGTCGCCTAAAACGCTGAATATTATCGCACTAACAAATAGCCCGCGCCACCCGGGATGGATGAGGGCCCATTCGGTTGCATCCGCTCGATCTTTGACAACCAGGTCAGATGGGCGGACGATAAGTTAACTTTGAAAGACATGAAAAAACTGGTATGAATCCCAAATCCGACTAACCTCCGCCACACATGGACTGAATTATGGAACAGAAGACCTCCGCAATCGTCATGAAAGGAAAACCTGTCGCCGAGAAGATGACAGAAGGGCTGGTGGCCGAGATCGAGTCGCTAAGCGGAAAGGCTGGGCGCCAACCGGGGCTCGCCGTCGTCCTCGTTGGGGAGGATCCGGCTTCTCAAGTTTATGTGCGAATCAAGGGGCGCACAGCCGCGAAACTCGGCATCGAAACTTATGACCACCGCATTCCCGAGGATACGCCGCAGGCTGAATTGATCTCCTTGATTGAAAGCTTGAATGCAGACCCCAAGGTGGATGGAATTTTAATCCAGCTTCCCTTGCCACCTGGTTTGAACGAGCAAGAGGCGCTTCGTACGGTCGCCCTCGATAAGGATGTGGACGTTTTTCATCCCGAAAATTTTGGGCGCCTGGCCTTGAAGCAGGGCATACTTCGCCCCTGCACCCCCGCCGGCGTGATTGAGATTCTCAAGCATTACGATATCAATATAGAAGGAAAAAAAGTCGCTCTCATAGGACGATCAAAAATAGTGGGGCTGCCATTGTCTCTCATGATGATTCACGAGAACGCGACGGTCACGGTCTGCCATTCACGGACGGGCGATATTCCCGCCGTCACGCGCGAGGCCGATATCGTGGTCGCCGCATTGGGTCGGCCTAAATTTTTGACCGCCGACATGGTGAAAGAGGGCGCGGTGGTCGTTGATGTCGGTATCAACCGGGTGGATGAAAAACTGGTGGGCGATTGTGACTTTGATGCACTCGTTGACAAGGTCTCGGCGATAACGCCCGTTCCGGGCGGGGTGGGTCCGATGACGGTGGCCATGCTGATGGCCAACACTGTTCGGGCGTTCCGCGAGCATGTCGCTGGTTAGCTTTCAAACCCTTTGTATGAAATTTAATCAGATGGGGCTCAAGCCTTGACCGCAGATCTGTTAGGCCCTGCTGTCTCAGCCGGAGGCGAGGCGGGGAAAACCGTTTATTCCGTATCGCAGCTCAATGCCCGAGTGAAGGGACTGCTTGAAGAGGAGTTCTCCGAGGTTCTGGTCGAGGGTGAGCTCTCCTCTTGGCGGACCTATCCTTCGGGACACGCCTATTTCGACATTAAAGATCAGAGCGCAAAAATAAGCGCAGTGATGTTTGCGGGTCGAAGGCGTTTTTTGCGCTTCGAGCCCGAGGTGGGGATGCGCGTTCTGCTGCGCTGTCGGGTGACACTTTACGAGCGGGACGGGCGCTATCAGCTCTCGGTCCTCTCTATGGACCCAATGGGCGAGGGCGCCCTTGAGGTGGCCTTTCGGCAGTTGATGGAGCGGCTGGAGAAAGAGGGGCTCTTTGAGGATGCGAGAAAGCGCCCCCTTCCCGAGCGGCCCCGGCGGGTGGCGTTGGTCACGAGCCGCGAGGGTGCGGCGGTAAGGGACATGCTCCGAGTTCTGGGCGAGCGGGCACCGATTGTAGAGGTGGTGCTTATTCATACGCTGGTTCAAGGAGAAGGGGCTGGCGCTTCAATTGCGGCAGCCCTTGGCCGTGCCGACCAGGGACTTCGGAATCTGGGCCGCCCAGCAGATTTGATCATCGTGGGTCGGGGCGGCGGGAGCCGGGAGGATCTCTGGGCGTTTAACGAGGAGGCAGTTGTCCGCGCTATTGTGGTGTCCGAGACACCGGTACTCTCGGCGGTGGGCCACGAGGTGGATACCTCGCTTAGCGATTTGGCGGCGGACGCCTCGGCGGCTACGCCTACAGCGGCGGCCGAGGAGGCGGCGCGGGGCTGGCAGGTGTTGTCTCGCGATTTGAACCGGGTGCCCGTGGCGCTGGAGCGTCTTGTGGCGAACAAACTTGCTGAGCTTGAGGCTCGCCTGGAGGATTTGGCGGGCGAGCGGGTTTTTCAGCATCCAGAGGACACACTCGGGACTCTTGCCCAGCGGGTGGACACGCTTTTCGAGCGTATCCGGCGCGAGGCCCGGCATCGGGAGAGCGCTCGTGCATCGCGCCTGTCCGGGCTCGGGCCCAGATTGGCGGCGGCCTCGCCGGGAGTGATGGTGCAACGGGGCGAGGAGGCGCTGGCAGGGGTGATGCGTCGCCTCGGTCGGGCGGATGAAGCGGGGCGCGAGCGAAAGGCGGCTGGGCTGGGGGCTGTTATCGGTCGGCTTGAGGCCGTCTCGCCGCTCGGCGTTATGGCGCGAGGCTATAGTCTCGCTTACAAGGAAAAGGACGGCACCCTGCTCAGGCGGGCAGAGGAGGCCGCTGCAGGTGATCGTGTGCGTTTGCGACTCTCCGAGGGCATGTTGGCATGCCGGGTGGAGGAGATCTTAGAAGAAGGAGAAGGCTCTTGAGTGCGGCAAAAAAATCTGCGGGAAAGAAGGCCCCTGAAAATTTCGAGGCGGCTGTGGAGCGTCTTGAGGAAATTGTCGAGACGCTTGAGGACGGCGACGCTTCCCTTGAGGATGCTGTTGGCCTCTATGAGGAAGGGGTGAAACTCTTCCGCTATTGCCGCGAGCAGCTCGACTCGGCGCAAAAACGGGTGGAGGAGCTTGCTGGCGAGGCAGGCGAGGTTCTATCTCTTGGTGCGTTTGAGGATGACGATGAAGAAGAGGAAGGGTAGGGCTCGTGTGCGCTGATACTTCCCACGGCGAGGTGGACGCCGAAGAATACATGAAGCGCTGGACCGGGCGGGTGGAGGAAACTATCGACCGTCTGGTTCCCGAGTCGGGCGGCGAGCCACCCGAGATGTTCAAGATCATGCGCTACAGCCTTTTTGCCGGCGGCAAGCGGCTTCGCCCGATACTTTGTGTGGCAGGCACCGAGGCGGTGGGCGGCGAGCCCGAGGCGATTCTTCCGGCGGCCTGCGCCCTTGAGTGCATTCACACCTACTCGCTGATTCACGACGACCTTCCTGCGATGGACGACGATGATTTTAGGCGCGGCAACCCGACGAGTCATAAAGTGTTTGGCGATGCGGCGGCGATACTGGGCGGTGACGGCTTGCTGACCCTTGCCTTTAAGATGATGACTGGCGCAGAGATGACCCGCGCGGCAGGAGGGGAGCGAATTATCGAGGCGATAAAAGTACTCGCCGATGCGGCGGGTGCATCGGGCATGGTGGGCGGTCAGCTTCTAG